>JBGVFL010000001.1:0-17801 GCA_045120995.1 Candidatus Onthoplasma sp.
ATTTCAGTTTTTCCATCAACAATATCGAATTCTTCTCCACTAATAACAACCTTTGTTTTTTCATCATTAATTGTATATTTGAAATCTGCCTCGTTTGAATGTTGGGAGTTTGTGTAATCTTTATATAGCTTATTACTTATATTATTATAATAATAGGTATTTGTTTTATTAAAAATACTTCCCAAATTTTGTTCAAGGTTCATTCCGTTAATATTCTTAAGTTCATCTGCAGATAGATTTGCGAACTTACTTTCAATAGCCGAGCTTAATTTAGATAGTTCAACATCTTTTAAATCTGAAATATCTATTCCAAAAATTTGATCTTTAATATTAATTCCAAAATCTTCTTTAAGACTGCTTAATTTATAAGAATCTTTATTCTTAACTAAATTAGAAACTGAAGAAACCAAATCACTGAGTGTTTTATCGTTGTTTGTTTCTCCCAAATCAATATCTGTTTTAAGGGTTTTATTAATCCAATTTGGCGAAACCTTAAAATAAACATAGCCAGCTAAAGCAACAACGGCCCCAATGCCTAATAGAAAACCGAAAAAGCTCCCACCCAAGAATGCTCCAAATCTTGATTTTTTCTTCTCTTTTTTACTCATATTACACTCCTTTTAGTATATTATTACACAAAACCATTTAAAAGAAAACTAATTACAAGTTAATTTAATAGTTTTTATTGTTGAAATTATAAGATAACTATTGAACAACCAGAATTTATTCGATACAGCTCAGAATCTGCCAATAAGTCAGGGCAATAATTTATAGCGATTTTTTTTGTGGGATTTTTATCAATCCATTTATCACAACACGTGTAATCATAAATTATACCACGATTTTTTAAATCCTGACATTTCTTTAAAAATGCGGTCCTTATTGCTCCACCCACACCATGACTTCCATATCCGTGGATAACTTTCATAACCTTAAATCCACCCTTTTTATATGCGTCTAATTCAACAAGAAATTGTGCAATAGCTTCCGCCACCGTTTGCTTTTCACTTTTAATATCTATTGTTATGAGTTTCATTGTTGACGCTCCTTCTCTATCAAAGATTCTAACTCTAAAGATTGTTTATAAACTTCTTCTAAGACCTCATTTGGTTTTTCATCTTTTCTGTAACACATTAATACTTCATAATCCAAATTTAATGGTTGTTTAATCTTAGCAAGCCTTTTAGCAACTTCTACCCAATTGATATTTCCATATTTGTTGAGAGTATGCATATCTGGATTATACGTTCTGCCCTCATTCGTTTTATAAATATTTGTATAACCAATTTCTTTATATATTTCATCTTCAACGTAAGCGCCTAGATTGTCGTGCAAATGAAGAGTTATTAACTTATCCCTATAAATAGTTGCAAAATCTATATCAGGCGTAAAAGCGTTATTATGTCCAACATCCCAACAAAATTTTAAATAATCACTTTCAACATTTTTAAATGTTTCTTCCAAGGTTTTTGCATTCCTACTTAGATTTTCCAAAGCCAATGGAACATTATATTTTTCACAAAACTTTAAAACTCTTTTAAGTCTTTCAAAACCAATTTGACTAGTTTCCCCCTTAAGATGAACAACAACGCATTTAAAACCGTATTTATATGCCACTTTAACATCTTTAATTAGATTTCTTTCGAGTTTTTTACCTATCTTATCGTCTTTGAAAAAATGAGGTAATTCAACTCTTCTATACCTTGAATGAAGTGAAGATAATTTTAATTCATACTTTTTAAACGCTTTTATCTGTTTTTTAATTGATCCATTTTCTTTATTCATACTAGGATCTGCATTTGTCATAACACAATCAAATCCCGTATCTTTTATTAATTTTGCTTGTTCGTTAATATCTTTATAAAAATATCCAAAATGAAATGAAATTCCTTTATTCATATATTCTCCTTATCTTATGCTTATTAAAATATAATATCAAGATTATTAAATTTTTACAAACAAAAAACAGCATTTGATTATGCTGTTTCTTTCTTTTTAAACTTTGTAATTTGCGGATTTGCTTTTTTATTAATGAAATCTGCTGTGATATTAATCTTTTTAATATCTTCTTCAAAATGGCAAGAATACATCACATCAAGCATTCTTTCTTCTAATATTGTTCTAAGCCCTCTAGCACCTGTTTTAAGTTCAATTGCCTTCTTTGCAACTGCTCTTACTGCTTCTTCATCAAAGGTTAAATCAATTCCGTCCATTTTAAACATTTGAACATATTGTTTCGTTATTGCGTTCTTTGGCTCAACTAAAATATTAACAAGTGCTTCTTCATCAAGATTGTTAAGTGTTGTAACAATTGGTAAACGACCAACAAATTCAGGAATCATTCCATATTTGATAAGGTCTTGTGGTTGAATATCTTCAAAACGGTTAACAACACTTTGTTCAACTTTATTTTTAACATCTGCGCCAAAACCTAGTGTTGATGCTCCTTTCCTTTCACTTATGATTTTATCAAGCCCAACAAAAGCACCGCCACATATGAATAAGATATTTGTTGTGTCTATTTTAATGTTTTCTTGTTGTGGGTGTTTTCTTCCGCCTTGCGGTGGAACTGATGCAATTGTTCCTTCTAAGATTTTAAGAAGTGCTTGTTGAACACCTTCACCGCTAACATCACGAGTTATTGAAACATTTTGCGTCTTTCTTGCAATCTTATCAATTTCATCAATATATATTATTCCGCGTTGAGCTTTTTCAATATCGTAATCTGCATTTTGAATAAGTTTTAATAAAATATTTTCAACATCATCACCAACATAGCCCGCTTCAGTAAGCGCTGTCGCATCACTTGATGCAAAAGGAACTTTAAGGACTTTCGCCAAAGTTTTTGCAAGCAAAGTCTTCCCGCTTCCTGTTGGGCCAACCAAAAGGACATTTGATTTTTCAAGTTCAACTTCATCTTGATTGTTTTCACGCTTAACCATATTATAATTAATACGTTTATAATGATTATAAACTGAAACAGCTAAAATCTTTTTAACTTCATCTTGACCAACAACGAAATCATCAAGTTTTTGCTTAATTTCTTGTGGTTTCATAAGTTCAATACTGTTGTCTTTTTCACTTTCTTTTGTTTTATTATTAAAGTCCATTAGGTCTTTACAAATATTTAAGCAGTCCTTACAAATAAAACAATCGCCTTCTGGATTACTAATAATATCTGTTAATTCTCTTGCAGGACGACCGCAAAACGAACAAATTGTGTCTATTTCTCTCATCTTTCCCCTACTATTTTAATTTTTATAATTTAACTTCATACGTTGGTTCAACATATCCAGCAACACTTTCTAATTCTTGCAATTCAAAGCGATATTCTTGCTCAACCAGCGGATATTTAACCTTATCAACTTTTTCTTTAAACATTTCATAAGGTCTAACATAGGTTAAACCTTGACCATACAACGCTTGATATAAAACCATAAGTTCTTTAGTTTCACTATGGATTACAATATCTTTAACAATATAATAATCACCTTTAAAGTGTTTATATATTCTTCCTTTAAGCATTTCCATAATTTATCCTTCTAACTAAACCATTTTTGATGCATATCGTCTAAGAATTTTTTTGTAATAGCATAACCACTTGCATTTCCAACAACAGAATCAACAAAACAATAAGGGCATTGCGCAGTCATATCAATATTACTATTTAACCAAATTGCTATTTCCTTTGGGTTAAATATTTTTTTACAATAAAAGCAACCACAGATATTGCTTTTCAAAATTTCAGATTTATTGTTAGTTGAATGTTTATATGCTTCTTCTAATTCTCTATCAATCATAATTTATCCTTAAATATAAAATGCAGGACAAATTGCCCTGCACCAAATTAGCGTTTGCTAAAAATTTTGTCTACAAGGCCATATTTAACTGCTTGCTTAGCATCTAAAAAGTTATCTCTATCAGTATCTTTTGCGATAGTTTCAATATCTTTGCCTGTGTTTTCAGCCAAAATTTTATTTAAAGTTTCTCTTGTTTTTTCAATGTGACGAGCATGAAGTAAAATGTCACTTGCTTGACCTTGAGTTCCACCCAAAGGTTGATGAATCATAACTTCTGAGTGTGGCAAACAAATTCTTTTTCCTTTTGCTCCACTACTTAAAATTACCGCCGCCATACTTGCTGCCATACCAATACAAATTGTTGAAACATCACATTTAATGTATTGCATAGTGTCATAAATTGCCATACCAGCAGAAACGCTTCCACCTGGAGAATTGATATACATAAAAATGTCTTTATCTGGATTTTTACCTTCCAAGAAAATTAATTGAGCAACAATTGTGTTTGCCATTTGGTCGTTAATTTCACCAGATAAGAAAATAATTCTATCTTCCAATAATCTAGAATAAATATCATAACTTCTTTCGTTATTTCCAACTTGGTCAATAACCATAGGTATCATAAATATTTTATCTCCTTCAATTAGATTTAATTTTTTTGAAAATCTTACGATCCGAACAAAATATGATTCGGGATTGGCCCATGCACCCACTCCATATTTTGAGCAGTTTCCAACTCATCTATATAGCTTTTTGAAAGTTTTGTGTTTTCAGTTTCACCTAGTTCTCTCAATGTTGAGATATATGTTTTGTAATAAGATTTTGGATCTTCAACACAATAATCACCAACTATTGCTCTTTGCAATTCCACTAATTTTTGACCAGACTTAATATGAACATAAGTTCCATCTTTCTGTTTGTAAAATATAGCATATTTTTTAATAATATTATATGAGTCGTCCCAAACACCAAAATATAAATATTCTCTATTTGTTAACTTAGCAATAGAACCGACGTAAAGATCTTTAATTTTGTATCTGGGTCTTAAATATTGTTCTTCATTCAAATATTTTACAAGTCGTTGTATTAAAGTAGACATAAATCACCCAACTTAGTTAATTGTGTTATTTTCATGCAAGAAGTTTAACAATTTCTTCATAAGAAGTTCGTTAGCGATGTGGTTTACCATATCATTATTAACTTGTTTTTTATAATCTTCCAAAGTTTTACCAACATTTTTTGCCATTTCTTCGATTTTTGCGTCGATATCGGCTTCTGTGATGTCTAAGTTATTACTTCTCAACAATTTTTCAAGAACTAATCTTGCTTTAACATTACGAGTTGCACCCTTTTTAACATCTTCTTTAATTTCTTCAACTGTTTTGTTTGTGTATTTAGCATAGTCTTCCATTGTAAGACCTTGATATCTCATTTGATTTTCCATTCCGCGAAGTTGACGATTAAATTCATCTTCAACCATAACATCTGGAAGAGTAACAGTTGTATCATCAATAATTTTATCTAAAATATCATTATCAAGTTCAATATCTGCTCTATCGTTTGCTTCTTTAGTTAAACGTTCTTTAATGCTGTTGCGATATTCTTCAACAGTTTCAAACTCAGTTGAATTAGAAACAAATTCTTCGTTTAATTCAGGCATAATTCTTTCACGAATGTTTTTGATTTCACACTTAAATGTTGCAGGTTTTCCAGCAAGACTTGCTTCGTGATACTCTGTTGGGAAAGTTACTTCAACATCTTTCTTATCACCAATGTTTAACCCAACTAATTGGTCTTCAAATGTGTCAATGAAAGAATGTGAACCAATTTGAAGTTGATAATTTTCAGCTTTTCCGCCTTGGAATTGTTTTCCATCAACATATCCATCAAAATCTAAAGTTACATAATCATCAACTTTAACAGGTTTATTAGTTTCAACTAATCTTGAACCACGAAGAAGTTCTCTTCTAATTGCTTCTTCAATATCTTCATCTTTAACTTCAACTTTTTCTCTTGTGAAAGTTAAGCCAGTATATTGAGCCAATTCAAATTCTGGAACACATTGCAATGTCATAACCATTTCAACACCATTTTCATCAATTTTATTAATATCAAGAGCTGGAGAATCAATAGGTTTAACTTCTTGATGTTCTCTCAAAATTTGAGTGTAAGCCATATAATAAACTTCATCTAAAGCTTCGTTCATAAAAGCACCCGCACCATAAGTTTTTTCAATTATATTTCTTGGAGCGTGACCTTTTCTAAATCCTGGAATGTTAAATTTTCCTTTATTTTTTTCATAAGCTGTGTTTAAAGCACTATCCCATTCTTGTTTTTCAATAGTAATTTTAGCTTCAAAAACACCATTTTCTTTCTTTTCTAAATTATAATTCATTTTAAATTTTCTCCTTACTAAGTATGAATACTTTAACGTTGCGTATTCTAACACACAAATAAAATTAAATCAAGAACTTTTGTTTAAAACATTCCAAAAATTCCCAACAACACAAAACAAATTCCACAAACCATAAATAAAATTTTGCTTTTCTTTTGCTTTTTCGTTATTTTATTTTGAGTAATATACAACTGTTGTAAAACATAAACTTTTTCTTCTTCACTTATTTCTTCATCAATATCAATATCAATATCATTAATATACTGATTTATATCAATTAAGTCTTTTTTGAATTTATCCACAAGTACAAAACCGAATAAAACAACAAAAAAACCTAAAAGCATAAAACCAAAAGATAGGCAGTACTTATTTTTACTGCCCCAAATAATTAATGATAAACTTGCAAATAAACTCATCAAAGCAATGATGAGTTTATAGTTCAATTTAATTTTCACTTATTATAAAACACCTAAAACAAAGAATACAATTATTGCAATAACAAACAATACATAGCAAATCATCCAAGCAATATGCTTTTTAGACTTTGCAAAATAGAACGCATAAACTGCAGTAATTGAATAAGCAATTACCTGAGCAATTAATTCTAATGCACTAGTTATTAATGCTAATTTTCCGAATCCTGAAAAGATTTTAGTTAAAATCAATGCAACAGCGATAAATGCAACTGCAAAATAAGCCAACAAATTCACAAATCCTTTTCCTTTCATATATTTTTACTCCTTTTAAATTTTCAATTTCATTATATCACTTTTAAATAAATCTGACAAGAAAAATAAAACCAACTCAATGAAATTAAATTCATTTTTTAATCTTTAATTTATTTTATTGATAACATTTGTAAAATATTCAGGCAACCCCACCTCAAACTCCATTTTTTCTTCCGTTCTTGGGTGAACAAATGCAATTTTATATGCAAATAACAACTGTCCATTTGTTTTTAATGTTTTTTCAACACCACCATATAACTGATCTCCAACTATTGGGTGGTTTATCGATTTAAGATGCGCTCTAATTTGATGAGTTCTTCCTGTTGTTAACTTACAATTTAATAATGTAAAATGATCATAAACCTTATCTATTGAGAATAATGTTTTGCTGTATTTACCGTGTTGAGCATCAACTATAGCCATTTGTTCTCGATTTTTCGAGTTTCTACCCAAATATCCTTCAACAACAAAGTCTTCCTTGAGTTTGCCCTTAATTAATGCTTTATATTCTCTATTTAGCGTTTTATCTTTTAATTGATCGCTTAGTATTTTATGAGCAAAGTCTGTTTTAGCAACAATCATAAGTCCACCAGTATCTTTATCCAATCTATGAACAATTCCAGGACGCATAACGCCATTTATTGAACTTAGATTCTTAATGTGATACATTAGCGCATTAACCAAAGTGTGTGATTTTGTTGTTGAACAAGGGTGAACAACCAAACCAACTTGTTTATTAATAACCAACAAATCATCATCTTCAAAAACAATATCAAGAGGTATATTTTCAGGACTAACATCTATAGTTTCTATTGGCTTTTCTTCAACTTCAACAACATCTCCAATTTTAAGTTTATAACCAGCTTTTTCTTGCTTGCCATTGATTAAAATTCTACCTTCATCATTCATCGTTTTTATAAAAGACCTTGAAAAATCTGTATTTTCAGTTAAAAATACATCGAGTCTAATATTGCTATTTTCACAAATATATTTATTTTTCACTTTTCTTTCCTTGAATGAATAAAATAAAAATTGCAAGCATCACAGCTCCAACACACAAAAAACTATCTGCAACATTAAAAACCGGGAATGTTGGCCAAAAATCTAAGAAAATAAAATCTCGAACGTAGTTAAATACAATTCTATCGATTAAATTCCCAATTGCTCCACCAATAATAAATCCAAATGATAAACAATAAAAAGTATTTTTACCTTTGACAAAATGATTGAAAACAAAAAGTGAGATAATCATAATAATACTTACAGCAATCAAACCAATAACCTTGCCACTAAACATTCCCCAAGCAGCACCAGTATTTTGAACATTTCCAGAAATTGAAACAACATTAGGAATTAAATTAAAATATTCAACTTTGAATAAAAAATGTTTGGTGACTAAATCTGCCACCAAAACAAATATAATAGTTAAAATTATCTTAATCCAATTTTTCATAATTCTTTTATTGTTTTTTTAATATCTTATGTCCTTCTGGAGCAAGTAAAAACAAATCACCATGCCAACGATGAATGCTTCCATTTAAACCATAGATAGCACCAGATAAAAAGTCTAAAATACGTTCCATATCGGTTGAAGATAAACCTTCCAAATTCACAGCAACAGACTGTCCTTGCTTTAAGTAGTCAACCACTTGCTGAATTTCACTCATAGATTTTGGTTCAACCATAATTATATTAGAATTTGTTTGAAATCCAAAATTATTTAATCCAGATGAGCCCATATTTGAATTCTCAGTTTGAGAGCTACCACTATCTATTTTTTCGTGCATATTAAAGTTTGCATATTTATCTTCTTCTACATCAGACTTATCTCTTTTATCTTTCTTGGATTTTTTATCTTTTTTCTCTGTTGTTTCAAAACCAAGTCCATGCATAACCCAATCAAATAACCCCATTTATTACCTCTCCGCACATATTTTCCTATGCTCAAATAACCATATTAAGAAAAAATTTGTTTTCTTAATAATTCATATTCTTCATCGCTAGCAAGTTTAAATTCTTGTAAAACTCGCTCGTAAATTTCAATAATTTTTTTATTGCCCTTTTCTTTTGCTTTTTCAAGCATTTTTTCAGACACTTTAATAGCTCCTTGACGATTTTGCTTAATGTCTATTGCAACAATTTGTTCAATAACGTCCATACATTTTTCTTCAAATTCTTCAACTGTCATAGAATTAACCTCATTTTATCATTATATTAATACTTTTATATTAGTCTTAAAAACTGGTTTTGTCAACAAAATATGTAATTTCATAATATTTTTTTGCTTATCTAATGAAAAAAGAGCGCTTTCACGCTCTTTTAACACAATTTTTCAGAATTTAAGCCACTGGTTTATCAACAACAACTTCAAATACTGAACCATTGCTTGATTTAACAGTTAATATGAATTGATTTTCATTAGTATTTTCAGCGAAATACTCTTCAATCTTTTCTCCGTTTAATGTTAATTTTTCACTTTCATAAGAAACCAAATAATCTTCATCTATTTGAGTTAATGTAATATCATCTGCCTCAAAAGGTAAACTTACTTCATAATTGCTAGACACTTTAGTTGCATTAAATTGAACATTTAAAGGTAAAGCAAACTCAATTAACATTTCTAAGGTTGTTTGATTTCCACCATAAGTTATCTCAAGAGATGCAGTAATTCTAGGATAACTATATGCTGTTGGATTATTGAGTTTATATTCAACCAATACGTTGGCTGCCAAAGTCAATTTTTTATTAGTTCTATCGAATGTTGGATTAGTTATTCCTGAAATAGGATCTATAACTTTCCAACCATAATTCTTAGCCTCTTCATCATTTCCGAATGTTGCAGTAGAGCTAACATTTACTAACTTATCATCGCTCATAGCCCAAACGTTAATAGCTTTAGTTAAGTCAAGCTCAATATTTCCTGAAGCATTAGGATTGTATGAAATACTGTGTAAATATGTTTCAACACCAGTATAATTTGGAACAATCAAATTAATATCAGCATCACTTACAATATAGTAATAAGATTGACTGATTGAATAATAATCAGCAACACCTGATCCACTATATGTAACTTTTTTGATTTTATAAGTATTATTTTCTGTTCCGTTAGGAATTGAAATTATTCCATAATCATTAGTGTCTGTTGAAACATCAAAGCTTGTTGCTCCATCAACCCAAGACACATCTGTTGGAGTTCCAACACCAATAATTTTCAAACTTGGATTCCAGTAAGACGTTGGAGTGAAGTAATTAATTAATCCTAATTGATCAAGTGTGTAAACACTTCCTGTTGGTTTAATTGAATTGTTTGAAACTATTCTAAAGTCATTTAGAGTAACTGTTTCAACATCTCCAACAATTAATGACAATCTTTCATTAAGTTCGTTGTTAAATATTGCTGTTGAATGTTCAGATAAATTAATTCCATATCTACCAGCACTAATTTCAACTAGTGAGAATGTTCTAATATCTTGATAATATGTTTTACCAGTCTCAGCCTTTTTGCTTGCTTCTGTTATTTCAACATATTTATTGTCAACATATTCGTAGTAACCAGTCACAATAGTTTCACCAGCAACCAATCCAGTTTTTTCTTCAAATTTTTGATCACCAAGACGAACACTCTTCTTGTTTAAATATAAGTCAATAAAGTTCTTATATTCAAGAATGTTAGCAAAGTTAGAACTGAAAACACTATAGTATGTTGTGCTATAGAATGGTGTTTGAGTTGTTGTACCTAAAATTTCATATTGATCTCTTTGATTTATCGCTAATTTTTGTTTTGATAATTCTCTGTTGCTTAGATTATATTTGAACTCATAGTAATATGTTGTTCCAGAAGCAGCAGTAGCATCAGGATCTGTAACCTTTCTATAAGAACCGCTATTTTCCGTATATAATCCAGTAACATTTGTTCCTGTAGGCAAACTTGCAGAATCAACAGGCGCTTTGAATACTAGCATATTTCCTTCAACTGATCCTTCGTAACTATTAAGCATAATCTTATTGCCAGTGTATAGCAATGTATAAGTTTCACCATTGCTAACTTCTTCTTTATAGTATAATAAATCTAAGTAGTTTACACCAGATGATGAATACACTCTTGTTGACACATTCACATCGTCACTAGATAAATATTCTGAAGCTAGAGTTGGTTTATAATCATATTTGTCAACTTTTTGTTTATTGATAACATTATATGTAACGTAGAACACCTCAGCTGTTTCATCATCAAGAGTTAATCCTAAATATTCAGCATAAACCTTATAAACAACAAGATATGATTGAACATCTAAACTTCCTGGAACATTTGGCAATGTAATTTTAAATATTGTTCCATTTAAGTTTCCTGAACTATTTCCAGTTGTGATGTAATTTGAATAATGTTGATTTGTTGAATCATCGGCAATTGAATAAATTTCTTTGCTTGTTAATCCACTAATTCCTGAGTTTGGAACAAATCTATAAATTCTATAAGAATAGTTTACTAAAATTCCTTTTACTGTTTCTGAAGATTCGTCTTCATATCTATTAGTGATACTTTCAGTAAATTCTGAAGCTGGCTTCACAACAACTCCAATACCTTCACCATTTCTATTTTCGAAACTGCTAATTAAATCAACTTGTGTTCCAGAATCAAATGCAGATGATGCACCTGTTTGCAAAATTGATGTTTCTGTTTTAGCTAAATCAATATCCAAAATAGGAGTTACATAAATTGTCCAATATTGAACAAATGTTCCATTCTTTGTTTGAACTGAAAGTTTTAATTCGATTTCACCGCTATAATCTTTAAAGAATTGAATTCCTGTGTTAGTAACTCTTAAAACATCAGGATCAATTGCAGAATTTAATGTTATTTCAACATCATTTTTAGTTATAACATACTGATTGTTTTGAGATTTTATTCTATATAGATCATAAGCAAGAACTTTATAGTAAGTTGTTTTTGTTGTTTGCTTGATATCTGTTGTTGTTATTTGACTACCATCAATAAAATTCTTATTCAAGTCTAAGAATGTATAACCATAAGGAACGGCTGGATTTGTTGTTGCATCTACAGGCTCACCATTTTCAGTTTTGCTTTCTTTAAAGTTTGTTATAATGAAGTCTGTTTCTAATGCACTGTTTTCATCATTATTAACAACAAATTTCATATTTAAGTAAATATTCAATTTGTAATTAACAGTTTTAATTACATAATTGCCAGATTTAACTAAGAAATTAATTTCAGCATAAACATCACTAGCAACCGCATTTGTTTGAATTTCTTTTTTATTTTGGTTGTAGTTAAACAAGTTGTTGTTTGTTTGACTTGCTAAAATTGTGTAGGTTTGACCTGCAATTGTATATGTGCTATCTGCTAAAACATATGTTAAAGCTGTTTGATATCCATCTGCTGTTGAATCCGCATCAACACCTTCGTTTTCAACAAATTTACCATTATCATATTTTCCATCAGCATCGGTATCTTCAAATAAGCTAATATTGAAACCTGCGTAAATATGGTTATCTACAGTTGATGAATATTTTTCGTCAATTTTATGGTTGCTTAAAACAATTGTTAAGTTGTTTGCAATTGTGTCGCCACCATTAACGCCACCAATATTGATGTTTGAAACAACAATATTTGATGATGTTGCACTTCCACTTGTTCTTTCAACAAACAAGTTAACTAAACTTGTGTCAATATCTAAAACTAAATATAGTTTATAAGAACCCTCTGTTTTTTCATATTGAATTCCATTTTCAAATTCACCAATAGCCTCAGCTCCACCAACATATTTTCCATCTGAGATCACTTTCTTATCAGTGAAAACATTTGATGTGAAAACTGTTTTATTATTTAAATCTTTCATTTTTCCAATAACAAAGTTATTAGCATATTTTGTTTCTCTATCATTTAGAACAAATGAAACATAATGAACTGTAACTGGAGTTGCTCCGGTTGTTGTATATTCACCTTTGTAACCAGTTGTTGCTGTGTAATCCAAACCATCAGCTTGAGAGTTTGAAGAAACCATAATTTGATAGTTGTAAACAACTGTGTTTACTTCAATTCCCGCATTGTTATTTAAATATAAATTACAAACAACATTTTTATCAACTGAGTTAAATTGAATATCTTTATAAGCAGTGTTTGTTGAATTTGTTTTAAGTGTTGCATAAGCATTAATAGAAAGTTCCAACTTGTTTGGATTTTCATTATCAATAAAGCCCATTCTTGTTAAGTCAAAATCAGTTGTAATATCTGCACCACTATTATCAACAAGAATAATTTTATTTCTTCCTGAAATTGTCTTTAAAAGATCTTCTTCAAGTTTCTCAATTTTGCTTCCACTAACAACATTTTGATGATCTGCACCATCAATCAAATATACAGGTTTCAAAGTGCTATAAGTTTTTGCAATATTTAAATATAAATTTCTTTGAGCAAAAAGTTTATCATCAGTTAAACTTTCAATGTTCATTGTCATTGTAATAGGTTGTGTATCTGCTGCTGAATGAACAAAGTTTACATTAGAATTGTTGGTAGAAACTGCAATGTTTTCAACGTTAGTTAAAACACCATTTCCATTTGTATTTACAACGTAATTATATCTGTCAAATGTTAAAACCAACTTGCTATCAACATTTGTATAGATGTGTAATCCACTTCCTTGAACAGTGAATTTATACAACTTATCACTAATCTTTTCTTCTTTCTCGAATGTAATGCTTGAACCTGACAAACCGCTATATAAATCAGTGGTTAATTTTGTTGAGTTTAACTTATTAGTGCTTGTTAAACCATAACTGTTTGGTTCGGTAACAAAATGAACACCCGATAAAAGTTTTATTGTGAATATTTTTGTTTTATTATCAGAATTTAAATCACTATATGTAATCTTAATTTTGAAGATTTGCTCTTCATTAGTTTGTGTGAATGTTATTATATTTTCATCGATTCTTGTTTCAGCATCAATATTTGTTCCTTCAATCACCTCAACAGTATAATCTCCAGCATAAGTTCCAAAGAAATATTCGTTGTTGACAATATTGTCTTGATATTCTGTTGTTGATTTAAGATCTAATTCAGTTTTAAAACCTACTGAATCACTAACGAAATGACCAACTGTAACAACAGGGTTTGCCAAATCTGGAATTCTTGTTGCCTTATATGTGTAAGTAACAATAGCAACAGTTCCACTGTTAGTGTAAGAAACTTTAATTTCTGTGTCCTTATCAACTCTTTCATTTAATGTTATTGCTGAGCCAGAAACTTGATAATTGCTATTTGCCCCAGCAACACCATCTATGCTAAGTATTTCAGGAGTCCAAGATGTTCCAAAAGGTGATGCTATTGATGGTGCATCTGCATCAACGTCAGCTGTGAAATAACCATTTGGAAGTTCATATTCCATTGTTGTTGAAACATCAACTGTTGGCTGAGCATAAAGCGTTATTGTTCCAAAACTAAATATTTGAACACCATCTACTCTCACTAAACCAAGAGTAATAGTTTTAAATTTGGAATCTAAAGTAATAATCTCAGTTGTTAATTCCTTATTTAAAAGAGCTGAAGAATAATTACTTTCACCAGTAACTTCAATGTCATATAAATATATTTTTGTTGTATTAGAATTGAAGGCTGTTCCAAATTGACTTGTAAAGTTTTCAAGGTTAGAAACAACTTCAGAATATGTTCTACCATTTACATCTTTACTATATTCAACATCTTCTCCTGGGGTCAATTTAGAAGTTCTGCCATCATGAGCAAAAACTCTAACATTATTCAAAGTATTAACATTGTTACTGTCGTTTGAACCTTTACAGTAGATGTAAATATTATAATACGCAAAGTTTTTAGAATCTGTAGTTAATTTAAATATTAATGTTCCAAACATACCTTGTTGAGCTGAAGGTAACTTTATTGTGTTGTTACTATGAGTTAAAACTTTGAGTTTGTTAACATATTCAGCCATTCCGCCATTGTTTTGATATGCTATCAATTCAATTTTTACATTTTTTGTTGAACTATTTTCAGATACAACATTGTTAGTAACATTAACACGCTCAATTTTCTTAACACCCTTTTCAATAAGATTAATTGTTGTTTCTGAGTTTGTGTAAACCAATACTGGTTCATAAGCTATTCCATTAACTGCATAAATATAGTCAGGAGAAACCTCACTTTCACCACTAAGGTGTAACGCATCGGCTTCATAACCGTTTAAGAATTTATAGAAACCAGTAGAGTGAGTTGTGTCTTCTGGATATTTAACAACAATTTCTTGTCTGTTATTAACTTTTAAAGGAATATAATATGTGTAAGTTTTATCATTAATATAAGTTATAGTGAATTCAATATAAACTTGAAGTTCTTTACCTGAAATTTCTTCAAACACAATAGCACAAGCAGGTTTATCATAACCTATAATATAACCACTTCCACCATCATTCCAATTTTTAATTAAATCAGAAGCCACATTTTCAGCTAAAAGACTATTTTCAAGTTTAACACCTGTAACCATTAAACTTAAAATATTTTCGTCCTTCTCAATATCTGCATCTGTACCTGTTGAAACATTGTAAATTTCTTTAAGTAAATCATAATCGGCACCTGAGAACGCTTGAGAAATTGTACTCTTTTCTTCAGGAGTATAAGGTATAACATCTAATTGATAAATATATTCAATAATTTGTTCAGAATCTGATTTTTTAAATGTTAGTTTTGCATCAACATCTTCTATTGCTTCTGTAACAATTGAAGAAATTACAAATTTGTCTCCATTAATAAGATCAACTGTAAAGCCTTCTCCTAAATCAATAGATTGTAATTCAAATCCACTAACACTTGCAAAAATATCATATTCTTTAAGAGCTTTAAATACTAATTTTGTTTCTTCGCTTTCATCATTTGAATTATCAATTACAACTGAATGTTTGTTTGTTATTTCAAATAAATCTTTACGAACTTCAATATATTCTCTATACATTAATGAAATGTTTCTATTTAATTTATTATTAACTGAAACCATTTCACCAACAGTTATATTTGCTCCACCTGAAATAGTTAGATTGTCATCAACTTGTGATTGTTCAACTTTAAAACTTAAAACTGAATTGTCAGCTAATGAAACTAACTCAGAGTCTTCGTAAAGCGCATTATCTCCATAAACTTTAGCTGTATTATATTGTTTCAATTCATAAATTGCTTCTAAAGAATTAGAACTTTCACTAGTTATAGTAGTTGTTAAAGGAGTTGCAACTATATTAGGTTTAACAACAAACGTAAACTCTTCATCAATATCTGTTCCTCCAATTATAGGAACGATAATAAAATCTGCACCAATAAAGTCATCTGTAACCTCATATGTTGACGCCAATGGCATTTGAGGTTCTTTTATTTTAAATTGAACTTCTATTGAAACACCTGGCAATTTTTCAACTGTGAACAATGAGTTTTCATTTCCAACAATAGAAATTGTTGTTCCAGCATAAAGAGATCTATCATTTGTTTCCCAACATTCAGTAACACTAATCGTTACACTTGATCTAAATTCAATTGTTAATGGTTTATCTGCAAAGATTGAATTTGGTGCTATCGTATCAAAATAAACCGCAACTTTTAATGCAACATAGTGATTTGATTTGCTAAACTTCCAACCATTTTCATCATTGCTAATTGTTAAAATTGGATCTGCGTCATTATTCTTCTTTAACATCCATGAATTTGTTGATTCATCAAATGAAACTCCAAGCTCACCATCTCCATATTCAATAGACTTAACATTTGTTATTTTTAACAAATTTTCAGCTGATGGAGCTAAATTTGTTGTTTCATTGTATTTATAAGACACAAATGAACTTAATGCCACTACTTGTGTTTCACAATTATAATCTGTTTGACCTTCTGTTTTAGGAGATAAACTAAATTGCCTTGTGTCTGTAATAAGTTTAATGAAGCCAACAACTGAATCAATAGTAACTTGCAATACAGCTTCACCATCAGCAAGAATTAATCCATTTTGCAACTCTAATCCATCTGGTCCAAACGCAATTTTAGACACATCAAATATTTGATCTCCTTTAATTGCATAACCAATTCTAAATGACTGTTGTTTATTTGTTGCTGAACCATCTTGGAAGCCTGTTGCTTCAAATGCGATTTCTTTATTGAAGATATCTTTACCATCAACAACAGTCCCATTAACAGTAAACGAATAATTAAAGTTTGTTCCATCATGTTCTAGAACTGCTGTTATATTGTTGTTAGACGGATCATTTTTTGCATTTTCCATACTTGTATGTAAAACAATAGGATCACTTTCTGCATCATATCTTAAAACTACAGATTCTGGAGTTCCGTCAAGAATAACAACTGAACCTATATCAAATTGATCTTCACCAATTCTAACCCAAATATCTATTTTAGTATTGTTTCCTTCTTTAACGTTATACTCAATTTTCAAGTCAACGCCATCAAAAGTAACCTCACCAAATACTATTCTTGATCTATATTCTTCTGTACAATCTATATACAAACCATCGTCGTTAAATTCAAGAACTTTATCCAACATTTCTGTATGTAATGCTGTAACAGTAATTACTCTACCAGAAATATTTTCATAAACCTCAACGTAGTCCTCGCCTCCTGAACCATTATCATATGTTATTAATGAGGTATTTAATATATATTTTCCATTAATAGTTATACTTTCAGCAACTAAATTAGCAACTTGGTTTTCATCGATAATCAAACCATCATTAAGAACTGTTTCGGTAATGATATCGTATATTGTTTGTTGATATTCATGCCTTAATTGAAGCATATATATTTGACAAGTTTGATTATTAAAACAGCAAAATTCATGGATTGAGTGGACAGAGGAT
>JBGVFL010000002.1:0-17486 GCA_045120995.1 Candidatus Onthoplasma sp.
CTAACCACATTCGTGTTGAAGACCCGGGTCAAGTTGAAGGTAATGTTGTGTTTGCATATTTAGAAGTTTTCTCTAAACCTGAAGATTTTGAAAAATACTTACCAGAATATAAAAATTTAGATGAACTCAAAGCTCATTACCAACGTGGCGGTCTTGGAGATATGAAAATTAAAAAGTTTTTAAATAACATTCTTCAAGATTTGATTGCTCCAATTAGAGAAAGAAGAAAAGAATTAAGCAAAAATCCTGATGCAATTTTTGAAATCCTAAGGAAAGGAACAATGAAGGCTAGAAGCGCAGCAAATGAAAATTTAATAAAGTTAAAAACTAATATGGGAATTAATTACTTCAATTAAAAAAATAAAAAACAGCAATTCTGCTGTTTTTTTAAATAAAACTTCTTTGTTGACCATAAATTCCGCACGAGTTACAGCCACAACCATTACTGCAACCGCAAGAATTATTGTTGTTATTGTTTCCATATGCTCCAAGGGCTAGTAATAATAAAAGAATAAAAGTTGTGTTGCTAACAAGATTGGTGTTTGTTGCTTGTGCAATTATTGAAATAATTATTGCAATGATAATAAAAAGAGCATTTGTATTCATTTTCTCACTCCTTCACTAAATTAAATGGTTTTAATTATTTATTCGCCAAAAGTTTCACCTGTGAATATTTTTCTAATAATTTTTAAAATTGTAGAATATTGTTATGAATTTTAATGTTAGAGACGAATACAATTTAAAAAAGTTTATGCCCGACAAAACAAGTTTAAAAAATATGACAAGTTTTTTCTATGCCTTTAGTGATAACACAAGGTTAAAAATTATAATCTTGTTATCAATTAAACCATTATGTGTTGGAGAAATAACAAAAGTGTTAGATTTAAATCAAACAACGATTAGTCATCAATTAAAGATTTTAAAATCTTTAAATATTGTTTCTTGTGATAGAGTGGGAAAGAATATAATATACTATATAAGAGATTCAAATATTGAGAATGTTTTGAACGCGTCGGTGGAGTGTTTTTCTTAAAAAATTTTTGATTTCTAAAAAATAAAATTAAAAATAAATTTTTAAAAAAGGTTTAAAATTCATTTTGAAAATATTTTTTGCTGTGTTATAATGTTTGTGAATAATACTAGGTCGAATTTATTTTTTGGAGATAGTAATGAAAAAAACTATTAGAGATGTTGAAGTTGCTGGAAAAAGAGTCTTTGTTCGTGTGGACTATAATGTTCCAATCAACACAGAATTAAAAATTGTTGACGACACAAGAATTGTTGCAACTCTTCCAACTATTCGTTATTTAAGTGAGCACGGAGCAAAAATAATTTTGTGCTCTCATTTAGGACGCCCTAATGGGCAGGTTGACACAAAGATGTCATTGCGTCCTGTTTTAGCAAGATTGTCACAGCTTTTAGAAAAGCCTATTTCTTTTGCCGAAGATGTTTTAGATAAATCAACAAATGAATTGGTTGATTCAATGGATAATGGTGATGTTTTAATGTTGGAAAACATTAGATTCTATCCGCAGGAAGAAAAGAATGAAGATTCTTTTGCAAAGAAGTTGGCAAAGTTGGCTGATGTGTTTGTTTTAGAAGCTTTCGGAACTGCTCATAGAAAACATGCGTCTACATATGGAATTGCCAAATATGTTCCTGCTGTTTGCGGCTTCTTGGTTGAACAAGAATTAAGAATGTTTGATAAGGTTTTAAATAAACCTGAACGTCCTTTTGTTGCAATTTTGGGTGGTGCAAAAGTTTCAGATAAATTACCAGTTATTGAAAATTTGATTGATAAGGTTGACACAATTTTAATTGGCGGTGGAATGGCCTATACTTTCATTAAAGCGATTGGTGGAAGTATTGGTATGTCTCTAATTGACAACTCAAAAGTTGAATTGGCAAAAGAAATGCTTGATAGAGCAAAAGAAAAAGGCGTTAAAATTGTTCTTCCAATAGATAATGTTGGAGCTAAAGACTTTAGAGAAGATGCTGAAACAAAATTGTTTAACAGTGCTTTCTTTGCTGATGATTATCAAGGAATGGATATCGGGCCAAAAACTATAAAAGCTTTCAAAAAAGAAATCAAAAAAGCAAAAACAATTGTATGGAATGGTCCGGTTGGAGTATATGAATACGAACCATTTAAAAAGGGAACAAATAAAATTGCAAAGTATGTTGCAAAAAGCAAAGCTACTTCAATAATAGGTGGTGGAGATAGTATTGCTGCAATTCAATCTTTAGGAGTTGCTAAAAAAGTTTCTCACATATCAACAGGTGGCGGTGCTTCATTGATGTTATTGCAAGGACAAAATCTTCCTTGTGTTGAATTAATTGAAGAAAATTAGGGGATAATATGAAAAAGTTGTTAGTTGCAAATTATAAGATGAATGGCGACAAAAACTTTTATAAAAATATTAACAAAGTTTTTAATAAATTAAAAAGTGAGGACACAGTTATTTTGTGTCCACCTTTTGTTTATATGCCATATTTTAAGTTGAAAAACAAAAATGTGTTTTTAGGTTCACAAGATGTTTCGGATTGTCAAAATAAAAAATCCACAGGCCAAATAAGTGTTACAATGCTTAATGATTTAGGTGTTAAATACTCTATTGTTGGGCATAGTGAGAGAAGAGCAATTGGTGAAACAGATGAGATTGTTGCCCAAAAAGTATGCTTAGCTCAAAAAAATGGAATTATTCCAATTGTTTGTGTTGGAGAAGAGAGATTTGGTGAGAATCTAAATGTTTTGGCTGAACAAGTTGAAATAGCTTTAAGCAAAGCGGAAAATAAAGAGATTGTTTTTGCTTATGAGCCAGTTTGGGCAATAGGAACAGGCGAACAACCAACAGTTACAAATATTAAGAGAGCTTTAAAAATTATTAAAATCACTGCCAAACATTGTGGATATAATGTTCCTGTTTTGTATGGTGGTAGCGTTAATGCTTCTAACTACAAAGAAATTCAAAAAGCCAATGTTGACGGATTTTTAATGGGTGGAGTTTCTCTAAAAGTTGATGAATTTATTAAAATTGTTAAGGGGGAATAATGAATAAGGGAATTTTAGTTATTCTAGATGGTTATGGTGAAGGTGCCCCTCTAAATTATAATGCGGTTACTTCGGCAAGAACGCCAACTCTTAATTGTTTAAAGAAACAATCTCACTCATTGTTGAAAACACATGGTGAATCTGTTGGTTTGTTTGAAGATGAAATGGGCGGAAGTGAAGTTGGGCATATGACAATCGGTGCTGGCAGGGTGGTTGACTCAACAGCAAAAAAGATTCGAGATGAAATTAGGTCTGGTGAATTTGGAAAAAATAAGGTTTTAAACAATATGCTTAGCATATTGGAAACTAAGGGTGGAAATTTGCATCTTTGGGGTTTGATGAGTGATAAAAATATCCACAGTAATATTGAGCATTGTGTGGAAATTGTTAAACTTGCAAAGCAAAAAGCAAAGCAAATTTATATTCATTTTGTTACCGATGGTAGAGATTCCGGGGTTCACGAAAGTATAAAATATTTTAAATATTTGAAAAATAATATAAAAAATGTGAAAAATTGCTCGATTTTGAGCGTTTCTGGGCGTTTTTATGCTATGGATAGGGAAAATATTGCGGAACGCACAAATACCGCTTTTAATGCGTGTTTTTCGCAAGACAATACAATTGTAGATGTGGAAGAATATATTAGAAGTCAACATTTAGAGGGAATCAACGATCAATTTGTTAAACCAATAGCAGTAAAATCAAAAACTTTTAAAGGAATTTCTAAAAATGATTGCATTCTTTTCTTCAATTTTAGAGAAGATAGATTGCGTCAAATTGTAAAAAAATGTGAAGAGTTAAAATGCAATCTTTACACAATGTCTGATGTTGGTGGAGTTAAAACCAAAGTATTATATCCCAACAAAGTTGTTAACAATACCTTAAGTGAATATTTGAGTGAAAATGGTTTAAAACAAGTTAAAATCGGTGAGTCAACGAAATATGCTCACGTAACCTACTTCCTTAACGGAACTAGGGAAGAACCTTTTAAAAATGAAGATAGGGTTCATGTTCCAAGCATAAAGATTGATGACTTTTCGAAAACACCACAAATGAAAGCAAAAGAGATAACCAAAGAAGTTAAAAAAGCAATAAAAAAACAATATGATGCGATAATTGTTAATTACTCAAATGCAGATATGGTTGGTCATACTGGAGACTATGAAGCTACAGTTAAATCACTAGAAATTGTTGACAATTGTTTAACCAAACTATTAGGATATGCAAAAAAGAAAAATTATTTTGTTATGATAACAGCAGACCATGGAAATGCTGATCAAATGAAGATGGAAAATGGTGAACCGCATATGGCTCACACAATAAATCCAGTGTTTTGCGTTGTTGCTAATAGTGGATATGAAATGAAAGAGAGTGGTGAATTGAAAGATGTTGCTCCAACATTTGTTCAATTATTAGGATTAAAGCCAAATAAACATTTTAAAGGAAAAAGTTTAATAAGAGATTCCAAACTAAATAAAATTTAAGGAAATATTGACAAATAGAGTTAAGTTTGCTAAAATAACAACAGAAGGAAAGAAAAATGAAATCTTTATATTATCAATTTGTTAATTTTATTCAAACATTAAATCCAGTTACTTTCTTAATAATTTGGCTTTTATTAACTGCTAGTGTTTTGATTTTTATTATGAAGTTCTTCAAAGTTTATAATGGAACTCAAAAGAAATTTGAAAAGTTAAGTTATTTATTTATAGCACTATTATTGTTTGCAGTTTTGGCATTTTTAACGTATTTAAGATAATTAAATATATTAAAAGACTTGTCAATATTGATTACTTATGTTATAATCAATTCTAGATTTTGGAGGAAATATGAATTTTATTTTAGGAACAGTTCCAACTTGGATAACAAAAAGTTTTCCAGTTTTTGAAAAGATATGTTTGGTTGTTTTAGCATTATTATGTCTTGTTATGATTGTTTTAGTGTTTATGCAAATTACAGGTGGAAGTGAAACAAATAATGCAATAACAGGAAATCAAGATAGTTACTATTCACAAAATAAATCTGGTTCTAGAGAAGGTAGAATAACAAGATTAATTTACATTTCTCTTGGATTAATTGCTTTATTTAGCATTTTATATTTTGTATTTATGAAAATACCAACATTATTCTAATCAAAATTAAAAATCTGCAATTTGCAGATTTTTTTTTATTGAAACATAAATAAAAAATATAAAATTTTTACATCTTTTAATAAAAGACATCAAAAACAAAGGTTTTATTGCTTTATTTTATTTAATAAAAATGTTAAAATGTCCTTATGGAAAAAGAATTTATAAAGAAGTTTTTAGAACTAATAAGAGAAAATCATTTAATTTATTTAACAGTTGAAGAGTTAAGTAAAAAGATTTCTCAATTAACAAATGATGCAGAGGTTGATGTTAAAAATCAAGTTGTTGAATTAATTAAAGCCGGTGTGTTATTTTTAGATGACAATAGAAAAGTATCAATATCTGCAGATCGTGGATATTATAAAGCAAAAATGATATTAAACAAGAAGGGTTATGGGTTTGCTCAAGTTGAAGGATATCCGGATTTTTTCATTCCCGCATTTGCAATTAATGGAGCTTTTGACAATGATGACTGTTTGGTTGAAATAATCAATCAAAAATCAGAAGATGAAATAGAGGGGAGAGTTGTTAAAATATTAACAAGAAACACAACTCACGTTGTTGGAACTTTTATTGAAGGCAAAAATAAAAATGTTGTTTTCCCAGATGATGAAAAGTTACCACAAGTTAGAATTTTTAAAAATGATTGCGCTAATGCAAGAAATAATGAAAAAGTTTGGGTTGAAATCTTTTTAGATTCAATAGAAACAAACACAATGCGTGGTAAAGTTATTGAAGTTTTAGGAAAAGCAAACACGCCAAAAGCAGAGCAACTCTCAATAATTCGTTCATTTAATTTAGTCCCTGAATTTGAACCAGATGTAATTGCTGCAGCAAAGGCAATTAACCAAACTGTGGATTTAAAAAATTTTAAAAAGAGAACTAATTTCACAGAGCAAAGAGTTATAACAATAGATGGTGAAGATGCTAGAGATTTTGACGATGCTATAGCTGTTGAGAGATTATCTAATGGTGGATATAAACTTTATGTTCATATTGCCGATGTTTCAAACTATGTTGTTGAAAATTCAGCTTTAGATAAATCGGCTTTCAAGCGTGGAACAAGTGTGTATTTTTCTAATATGGTCATTCCAATGCTTCCAAAAGAAATATCAAATGGCATTTGTTCTTTAAGTGAAGGTGAAAATAGATTAGTTTTGTCTGTAATTATGGAACTAGATGCAAACTGCAATGTTAAATCATCTAAAATTGAGGAAGGCATTATTAAAAGCAAACATAGAATGACTTACACTGAAGTTCAAAATATTCTGGCTGGAGATGAATTATTAATTGAAAAATATCAAGATGTTTATGAAGATATTTTATGTTATCAAGAAATAAGAAACAAACTCAAAGAAAAAAGAAAACTTCAAGGAGAAATAAGATTTAACATTCCAGAGCCATACATTTTGGAAAATGCTCAAGGTGAAATAATTAGCATTGAAAATAGAGTTCAAGATGAATCTCACGAAATAATTGAATGTTTAATGGTTTTAACAAATGAAGTTGTTGCAAAAACATTCTTCCAACAAGCGATACCGTTTGTTTATCGTGTTCACGAAAAACCTGATGAACAAAAAGTTTCTCAACTATCAGAGTTGTTGAAAAATATGGGTGTTGCAAACAACCTTAAAGCAGAAGGCGATACACCGATGAGTTATCAAAAGGTGATTGAACAAATAGAAGGAACTACAAAGGAAAAAACTTTAACAAAATTAATTCTTCGTTCAATGATGAAAGCTAGATATGCTCCAGCGTGTCTTGGTCACTTTGGTTTGGCTAGCGAATTCTATTGTCATTTCACAAGTCCAATTAGAAGATATCCAGACCTTATGATTCATAGAATTATTAAGCAATATATTAACGGTGTTCCAAAAGATGAATTAAAATTGAAATTTTCTCCGATTGTTGAAAGGGCTAGTGAACAATCAAGTGTAACAGAAAAGAATGCTGATGAGGCAGAAAGAGAAGTGGACGATTATAAGAAAGCTGTTTATATGAGCAAGTTTTTAGGTGAAAGTTTCAAGGGGACAATCTCTGGGGTTCAAGAGTTTGGAATATTTGTTGAATTGGAAAATGGAATTGAAGGCCTTGTTAAATTAGATTATTTGCCAAACGACGAATATATCTATGATGATTTAACATTAACTCTTCATGGCGCAAATAACCACTTTACAATCGGTGATGAAGTTGATGTTGTGGTTGCGGCTGCCAACACAAGACTCCGCCAAATTGATTTTGAACTTTTAGGTGTTGAAAAATCTCATAATTATGTTACAAAGAAAAATGAAAAACCAGAGAAGAAAGGTTTAAAATATCCAAAGAAAACTAGTAAAACAATTTCTAAGAAAACTAGCAAAAAATTATCTAAAAGAAAACGCAAATAATTTTGCGTTTTTTATTTGTTTTGTGATATAATGAATCTATGAAGATTGTTGCAGAAAATAGAAGAGCTAAATTTGAATATGAATTATTGGAAACTTACGAGGCGGGAATTGTTTTAACCGGCGATGAAATAAAATCTGTTAGGCAAGGTCATTTTTCTATTGTTGACACATATGGTTATGTTAAAAACAATGAATGCTTTTTAAGAAATAGTTACATAAAAGAATATTCAAATTCTTTTGATGCTGGCAGGGGTGGAGATACTAGCAGAAGAGATAGAAAGCTTTTATTAAACAAGGAAGAAATTCTAAAAATCAAAAAGAAAATAGAATTAGATAGGCTAACAATTGTTCCAACCAAAGCATACTTTTCTGGAAGCAATGTTAAAGTTGAAATTGCAGTTGCAAGAGGTAAAAAATTATACGATAAACGCGAAACAATAAAACAAAGAGATATTGAAAAACGATTAAGATAAATTATTAGGGGTAATAATGAAAAAAAATAAGCCAGACAACATTTTAAAAAGATGGTATAAACTAGCTAAGCCACATAAAGGGTTTTGGGTTGGGCAAATGTTAACATACACAATTTATACAATTATGTTATTCTTTGTGACTATTTTTTCGGCTCAAACAATCAATTATATGTATAATGGCGAATGGAATATGGCATTTTTATTCCTGGGCATTGAACTTTTAGCAATAGTTATTAGAAGTTTATCAATACATATAGAATATAGGTTATATGGGAAACAGCATATTCATATAAGAAACAATGTTGCTAAAAAAGTTTATAACAAAATATTGTCTATAGATGAAAAAGAAGAAAAAAAATTCTCAAAAGAAAAAATTATTAATATTGCAATAAATAATATGTCAGATTTGGCTGAATTCCCAGATGTTGTGGCTTTCTTTGTTGGACATGCTGTTCAAGTTGTTGTTACATTAATTACTGTTTTTATTGCAAATTGGTTGGCTGGAGTTTTAGTTACTTTAGTTGGAATTATGAACTTCTTTGTCTATTATAGGATTAATAAAAAGAAAGGTAAAATTTTATTAAGACAACATGAGAAAAAAGATGCCATATTCAAATCTTATAATAAGGTTGTTGAAGGTAAAGTTGTAATAAACGAATATAACATTAATCAAAAATATCAAGATGAAGTTGTTAAAGAGGTTGATGGATTAGCTAGAGAATATGCAAATTATTATAATGCTCAGTCAATGAAAACAAATTTCTATAATGCTATTTGGAAAACTGTTATTTATGCAATAACAGCATTAATGCTCTTCTTTGTTTCAAAGGGTACATTAGACATAGCAATTTATTTAATTATTGTTCCATATCTAACAAGTTGTACTGAAAAATTAAACTCTTTATTTGATAGAACAGATGGTTTAGAAAATATGAGAGTTGATGTAGATAGAGTTAACTTAATTTTAAATCTAGATGAAAAACAACTTATTAAGTATGGTGAATATAATAAAGATGGATACATTTATAATCTTGGCTTGATTGATGTTTCTTGTAAGGGAAGCGGTGATTCTGGAAGTTTGAAGAATGCAGATATTTCTTTTAAAACAGGAACAATAAATCTTATTAAGGGTGAAAGAGGAAGTGGAAAAAGAAACATATTCAATTTGCTCAGAAGAAGAATAAAACCAGATAAAGGTAGAGTTTTACTAGATAATCTTGATTTATATGATTACAATAAAAAGACCTTTAAAAATCACATTGATTATTGTGCTTCACATCCTATTTTCATAAAGGGTAGCATTAAAGAAAATTTACTTATAGCTAAGAATAATTTCACTGATGTTAAGAATATATGTAAAAAACTAGGACTTGATAAAACTATTGAAAAATATGCTAACGGCTACGAAACAAATATAGAAGAAATTAAATCAAGTGGTGTTTTGTTCTTAATTGGTTTGGCAAGAGCTCTTTTGTCTGAATGTAATATCTTAATGATCTATGAATTGCCTCAAGATACACCAGAAAGTTTTAGAAAAAAGATTGTTAATTATTTAAAAGATAACAAAGTAGATAAAACAATTATTATTTTCACCCATTCAGATGCTTATGATGAAATTGCATCATTAACATATACGGTTGTAAAAGGAAAGGTTAAATTGGAAAAAGCCAATAAATAGAAAGTGAAGAATTATCTTCACTTTTTTAAAAAAATATTAAAATATTTAAACTTTTTTTCATATATAATTTGACTAGTTGAATAAATTGTGCTATATTCAAAGCACTTAAAAGGAGTTACTATGAAAAGTTTAATGGCTGATATGATTAAAAAAAGAAATGCAGGAATCAAGGCTAAAGCAACAACAAACAAAAAACTTGCAGGAAAAAACAAAACAACAATAAAAGAAGAAAGTATTAAACAAAGTGTTATTGTTGAAAAAGAAGTTATGAAAGAACCAAAAACATTAATGTTAGATTAAGAACACGCCGCAGCGTGTTTTTTCTTTTTTTTAAATAAATGTTGACTTTTCATATTTATCATTATATAATAAAAATAGGTAAATAAAAATGAGGTATCATACTATTCTTGCATATGAATTAGACTAGTTTAATGTTGCACTGAAATAAATGCAATATAACTTTTTAGTAATTTGAAAGAATTATGTATGGTTTTTTTATATAAAAAATCATCTAAAAATATAGAGAATAGAGGTATGATATGA
Source organism: Candidatus Onthoplasma sp. (assembly GCA_045120995.1). Lineage (GTDB taxonomy): Bacteria > Bacillota > Clostridia > Christensenellales > UBA1242 > Onthoplasma. The sequence continues at coordinate 10,263 of JBGVFL010000002.1, forward strand.
TAATGTTAAATGTAAATAAAATTTCAAAAAATTATGGATTTGGCGAAGTCCTTAAAGATATTTCTTTCACCTTAAATGAAGGTGAAAAAGTTGCAATAGTTGGTGAAAATGGTTCTGGCAAATCAACTTTATTAAAAATTATAGCTGGTATTGAAAGTTATAAAAATGGTTTAATAACAACTAAAAAAGATTCAGTTGTTCAATATTTAGAGCAAGGAGATGTTGCGGATAACACTAAAGGAATTTGTGTTGATATTTTAAATTCAGCGTTTGATAAATTGCATTCTATAGAAAAAGAATTAACTGAATATGAAAAACAAATGTGTGAAGAAACAGATGTTGAAAAACTAGAAACGCTTGTTAGAAGATATTCATATTTGCAAGAAAAGTTTGCTTTAATGGGTGGCTATGAAATTGAAAATGAAATTAATTATGTTGTTAATGGCTTAAAGATAAATAAAGATTTATTAAATAGAGATTTTCAAACTCTTTCAGGAGGAGAAAGAACTTTAATTAATTTTGCAAAAATTCTTTTATCTAAGCCAGACTTATTGCTTTTAGATGAGCCAACAAATCATTTGGATATTGAAAGAATTGAGTGGCTAGAGCAATACATAAAAGATTATAAAGGCACAGTTTTAATCGTTAGTCACGATAGATATTTTTTAGATAAAGTTATTAATAAAATAATAGAAATTGATAACGGTATTTCTAAGGTCTATTTTGGAAACTATACTAAATATTTGGAACAGATTGAATTAGAAGCAGTTAGGGAATTTGAGATTTATAAAGTTCAACAAAAGAAAATTCAAGAAATGGAAAAAGCAATCAAAAGGCTTAAAGAATGGGGCAAAATGTCTGATAACCCTATGTTTTTTAGGCGAGCTAAAGCAATTCAATCCAATCTAGATAGATTTAAAGAAAATGCCATAGAAAAGCCAAAAGAAAATAGAAGTTTAAAAATAAATTTTGATAATTCAGGCAGAAGTTCTCAAGAAGTTTTAAACGTTAGAAATTACAACTTAAAAATTGGCGATAACGAATTGTTAAATAATGCAAATTGTTTAATTTTAAATGGTGAAAAAGTTGCTTTGTTAGGCAAGAATGGTTGTGGCAAAACAACATTCATAAAAGAATTGGTTGAAGGAAGAAATTTTGGCTCAGGGAATTGCAAGTTTTCATCAGGTCAAAAAATAGGATATCTTTCACAAATTATAAACTTCTATGACAACTCTCAAACAGTTTTGTGGACATTTATGAATGAACTTGGTTTAGATGAGCAAATTTCAAGAAGTATTTTATACAACTTCCAATTCTATAGAAAAGATTGGACAAAAAAAGTTGGCTCACTTTCTGGCGGGGAAAAGTTAAGATTAAAATTAGCAATAATTCTTCAAACTAAAGTAAATTTACTAATTCTGGACGAACCAACAAATCATATAGATATCAAAACCAGAGAAGTTTTAGAAGAAAGTTTAAATAGTTTTAAAGGTACAGTTATTTTTATAAGTCACGATAGATATTTTATTAATAAAATCTCAAACAAGATAGTTGAATTTAAAAATAAAAAATTAATAACATATAATGGTGATTATGAATATTATTTGCAACAAAAAAACAGGATTTTGTAATCCTGTTTTTTATTTTATAAACCTATTTGAACACAAAGCCATAACACAGCAAGTGAAATAGCTAAAACTACAGTTTGAATTTTCCAAGTCCACTTAACCCATTTTCCATAAGACACATTAGACATTGAAAGACCAATTAACAAAACTGGGTTGGTTGGAAGAATAACATCAGAGAAACCGTCTGCCATACAATAGGTTAAAATTAACAATGTTGGAGAAACTCCAATTGCGGAACAAATAGGTAATAGAATTGGCATAATTAAGAAAATTTTTGCAGAAGCAGAGCCAATGAATAATTGAAGGATTAATATTAAGCCATAAATTAATACGATACTAATAAAAGGACTTTTGTTGCTTAAGAAATTTATTATGCTATTCATAATCGTATCAAGTATTCCACTTTCTTGCATTACTAAATTAACAGAAGATGCTAGAGCAATTAGCAGTATTGCAGGCAACATTGATGATGCGCCTTTTAAAATAAATTTAAAAACATCAGATTTCTTTTGAACAACTATTAATCCGCAAATAATTCCACCAATAAGGAATGATGCCGCTAAAATTGGAACAGCAAAGCCAGAGATTGGGCGAATCAGTGCAACCGATGCCAAAATAACAAATTGAACAATAAAGAAAGTTAAATACACTTTGAATATTTTATTATCTGCTGAACTAGTTTGAATTGCGGCTAGATTCAGTTGTTTTCTTTTAACTTCATCAACTTCGAAAGAAGGTGATTTGGTTGGGTCTTTTTCTATTTTTTTCGTATGCAGAATTATGAAAGCGCACACTATTGCATAAACAATTATAAAGAACAAAATTCTAACCCAAACACCACTTAATGTGCTAATACCTGCAAGGTTAGATGCAATACCGATTGAGAAAGGATTTGTTATTGCTGCCGAAAAACCAAAACACGAAGCGAGTAAGCAAATTCCTAAACCAGACATTGAATCGTAACCCAAACAAAGAACAAATATAGTTACAAATGGTAGTAGAGTTACAAGTTCTTCAAACATTCCAAATAAACTTCCAAATAGCATAAAGAATAGTATTCCAATGCAGAGAACAAGTCTTTTGCGTTTGCCAAGTTTTGTCATCATTCTGTTCATTAGAACTTTAATTCCATTTGTTTTATCTAATAAGTTAAACACACCACTCATTATTAATAAGAACACACAAATCATAATGATTGTTATATTGCCTTCAGCTGCGAAAACCCTAAATGGCGCCGAGATTATTCGCCAAAATGCAATACCTTTAACTCCACCTTTTGTGTAAGTTCCAGCAATAATTTCGCCATTTTCATTTCTTAAAAATTGTCCTTGAGGAATAACCAATGTTAAGCAACCACAAATAATGAGAATTGCAATTAAAATGGCTGTAACGAAAATAAAAGACTTTAAATTAATTGAGGAAAACCCTTTTTCTTTATTCTCAACACTTTTTTTCATAAGACTCCTATTGATTATTTTCTTTTAGTAAACCACTTAAAATATACCACTTAACGCAACTAGATTTATCTTCTGGTACAAAGTAATATAATTCCTTTCCATCATAAATTTCAAAATCTTCACCCGCACCGAATAGAATTCTATAAATTGTGTCTATTGGAAAGAATTTTTCAATTTCTTTTCCATCTTCTGTTCCAACATATTTAAGGCCAGTTCTATCAAGTTTACACACACCATATCCAGAAGGTCTAGTACATTTTTTTCCATCTTTAGAAAGATGTTTTAATTCAACCTTACTTTCTAAACAATAGTTTGGATTTTCATTTAATTCTTTTCTTAAAAGTTCTGTTTGCCATTCATACCATTCTAAAATGTTTTTAAATTGGCAACCAGACATTTGATATCTATTATCTAACTCAACTTTTAAATCACAAGCAGAGCAGGTGATTGAGTTGTTTTTTGTTGATAATGTGTGTTGTTTTAAACATTTAGGACAAACATATAAAATGTTTTGTAAGCCTTCAGCAATTTGTTTGTTTTTATAATTTACTTGTGGATGATTTTCTAACCATTCCCATTCGTTGTAATATAAAGCATCTGTGATTTTTGTTTTAACATCATCAAGAGACAAATCGTTTAATTCGCCACCTTTAAACAATTGATTTAATTCCGCTTCAACAACTGAGCCTTTTCTTATTTTATTTCCCCATTTAGGGTTTGCTAAATAACTTCCTTTAATATTAATTGTGTAAACAGAGACGTTCATCTTTTTTATAAATTTAATAGTTTGTTCCTGAATATCTTCAAATTTTCCTGCTGTTGAAAGCCTTGCTTCTGGCATCATAGCTAAAATTTCATTGGAAGATATAACTTTTAAGCAATCTCTAACATTATCAATATCTGTTGAAAACATACTTTTAGGGAAAGCACCCGTCCCACTAATAATTTTTCCTAAAAGCTTATGGTGAAAATACATTCTAGCAACAACAAAGTGAGGTTTTTCTTTTCTTAAAAGTTTTCCCGCATAAACAAAATCGTAAAAAGATCCGTGAGAACAAAGAACTATACTTGGTTTATCGAGTTTTCCAACATTATTTTTTAATTTGATTTTTATTTTTGATTTAATATAGTTATAGAACAATGTGCCAACGCACCAATATGTGAAAGAATTATATTTTCCAACTCTTTTTGCAGATTTTTCTCTGCTTTTTGCAATGTATTGATTTACTTTGGCAAAAATTTGTTTTTTAAATACTGCCATTAAAATTAATAGAACAACGATAATTGCAAAAACAACGATTGAAACAATCCAGCTTGTTGACATTGTTATGTGTCCCAGTCCAACATCTAATAATAGTGAAGGAAGAGAACCAACACCAGTAATTAAAATATACTTAGAATATTTCATACCAAGAGAAGCAGCGAAGAAGCAGATTATTCCATAAGGAATTGCTGGTAAGCAGTATAGAATAATAACAATAAGAGCAATTTTATTAGAAGCTTTTGCAGAAGTGAAATCAAAATCCACGTTTGTTGAAAAATAATCAGTTAATTTTGCTCCAAACAATTTATGTAATAAATAAACAATTGTGTTTCCCAATAAAATTCCAATAAAACAAATTAAAATTCCCTGCCATAAACCAAAACTTATTCCCGAAATAACGTGTAAAGGTTCGCCAGGAACAAATGTGAAAACAACTTGTAACATTGCTAAAATTGCAACAACAAGCTGAGCTTTATAGCCTAACTTATCTATTGACGCTCTTATTTCTTCTTTGGTTGCATCATTTCTAAATATTTCTTTTAAAACATTAAAATTTGAACCGGAAAATAGAAAAAAGAACAATCCAATAAGAATTGATATAAATAAAACAACAGAAATAGTTTTCCAAACTTTAGGTGATTTAACACTCTTTCCTTTAGTCATATTTATTATTATATAATAAAAGTGTTGGATAAGTCAATAATTGTGCCGAAATTTGTTGATTAATGGATTTGTGTGCTGTTTTTTGTTTTAGAACTAATTAAAGATAAGTTTTTTAATAATATCTTTTGACTTTTTTCGACATTTTATGATAAAATTGTCGAAATGAATATAAAAACTAATAATAGTAAGTTCTGTGGATTGGACGGGTGCAGAAACATAGACCATTTTATTAAAAGGCAATTAAATGATTTAAAGAAAACAGATGAGTCATTTTCTTCTTTATTTAACGTGATGTTTTCAGTTAAAGAAAACATTATGTTTGAGTATAGCGATGGTAATAAAATCTGCACAAAAACTTATGGACAAGTTGCTGAGCAAGTTAAAGAAATTGCAACAAATTTAAAAAATAAAACTAAGAGTTTAAAAGAAAACTCAATTGTTGGTTTGTATATGGAAAACAGCATTGAATGGATATGTGTTTTTTGGGCCATTCTTATGGCTGGATATAAACCATTGTTGCTCAATAAAAGAGTTGATAAAAAACAGTTGAGTGATTTAATGAAGATGCACAATGTTGAATTGGTTGTTTGTGATGATGAATTGCCAAAGATTCAAAACATTAATTTTAAAGAATTGTTAACAGAAGTAACTGTTCAACAAGAGTTTGATTGGGCAGATGAAATAATATTAATGACTTCTGGAACATCACTTAATTTTAAATTGTGTGTTTATTCGGGTAAAAATATTTGCAATCAAATCTACAACACTGAATATATTGCAAAAAACAATAAATTAATTAAAACGCACTATAATGGCAAAATTAAAATGTTAACATTTTTACCATTTTATCATGTTTTTGGATTAGTAGCTTGTTATATGTGGTTTGCCCTATTTTCAAGAACGTTTGTGTTATTAAAAGACATATCGGGTGAAACAATTATCAATACTATTAAAAAGCATAAGGTTACTCACTTATTTGCGGTTCCAATATTGTGGGAAAAAATTGCAACAACAGCTAAGAAGAAAATTGCAGATAGAGGCCCAAAATTAGAAAAGAAATTTCTAAAAGCAATAAGCCTATCTAATAAATTACAAAACTTTTGGCCAGCTCTAGGAAGGGCTTTTGCTAAAAAGGCATTTAAAGAGTTTAGGCAAAGTGCTTTTGGTGATAGTATTCAATTTTTAATTACTGGTGGCGGTGCAATTTCAAATGATATTTTAGAGATGTTTAACGGTGTTGGTTATAGATTGGCTAACGGTTATGGTATGACTGAAGTTGGAATTGTTTCGGTTGAACTTTCAAACAAAACCAAATGGTTAAACAGTGGCTCTGTTGGAAAACCATTTCCAAGTGTTGATATTAAAATAGAGAATCAAGAGTTATTTATTAAAGGCAGTTCATTGAGTTCAAAGATTATTAACGATGATAAAGTAACAATTAATGAAGGGTGGTTTAAAACTGGTGATATTGCAAAACAAATAAAAAATCATTATTACATTTCAGGAAGAGCAGATGATTTAATAATCGGAGCAAACGGTGAAAATATAAGTCCAGATGAAATTGAAAATAAATTGAAACTAGATGATGCAGAACTTGTTCTTCTATCGGTTAAAAAAGAAGTTGTTAAATCAACACTAATTGTTCACATAAATAAATATTTTTCACCAAACAAGGTAGGAGAAATTAAACAAAAACTCTTTAATAACCTTTCAAAACATAACGTTGGAAAATTTATAGATGAAATTTATTTCACTTATGATGAACTGCTGACTGGTAATGATATAAAGGTGAGCAGAAAAAAACTTTTAGAAAGAATAAGTGAAAACGACTTAATTTTAAAAGACATTAAAGAAATCGAAAACCAAACAAATATTGCTATCAATCAAGAATTGCAAAAAGAAATGGCATCAATATTTGAAGACCTTTTAAATAAAAAGTTAAACACAAACGAATATGATTCAAATTTCTTCTATGAACTTGGTGGTGATAGTTTGCTATATTTCTCAGTTATTGAAACGGTTAAAACTAAATATGGTGTTAGTTTGCCGTTAAACAATGAGGGAATGGTTTCAGTTAACGGAATTTGTTCTTACTTACAAGATAAAATTAATTAAGGTGGTTAGTTATGGTTAAAAGTTTAGATAAAAAATGGAAAGTTTTACTATATTCATTTGCAGGATTTGGGCCAAACTTTTTAATGGTTTTAATGGG
>JBGVFL010000003.1:0-22578 GCA_045120995.1 Candidatus Onthoplasma sp.
TACCACTTTGGGACAGACAAGTGTTAAAGTGGGACAATAATTACATAATCATAATAACATAATTATTGCTCAAATGCAAGTTTCTATGACAAAAAATTAATATAAATTTTAATTTTTTTTATATCTCAATAGCGACTTTAATATAACTTGTCACGAATTTTTACAACAAAAATGCAAGATTTTTGCAAAAGTGTTGTTTTTAGATTTATTTTTTTTGTAAATGTTGTATAATGATGTTTGTTAAAGGTAAGGTGGTTGAAATGCTTATATTTAGGGCGATTTAGCACTTTACAATATGATAAAATACGATAAAATATGGTGCAAAAACTCGAACCCACGATAAAAAAATTTGATTTCTTCGGAACCATTAGTTCGGGTTCAAATCCTGACAGGAGCACCAATTAAAAGGAAAAATATGGATCAATTTAACATAAAAAAAGACCTAAGTTTTAAAAGACCCTGGAATCATGAAGATGTGAAGTATAGAAAGATTCAATCACTAAAGTTTGAAGATAATTTAAAAAAAGAATTGGATGAAACTAGTGAATTTTGTTTCCATGGAACACCAATTTGGAATACGGAAAAAATAATCAAATCTAAAAACATATCAGCCGAAGCAGATAGGCTTGGAAAAACACCAGAAGGTTTAGATATCTCAGGATATATTTATGTTTCAACAATGAAAAATTTATGGTTTACAATTAAAAATCATTCAGACTTATTAAATTTTGATTATCCTGCTGGCTGTATATTCGTTATAAAACCTAAAAATAAAACAGATATTCAAACAGCACGAACAAAAAACATTATTAAGAATGTGGATTTTAATAAGAGTCCAGAAATATTAAAGGCAATAATAACAACACCGGAAAATATAGACAGGGTAAAAAATTGGATTATAGAATCTGAAATTAAGGTGCAAGCAGATATTGTTATGAATTTTGAAGAGTTTTTAAATTTTGCAAAAGTGAAAAATAAGGATTTATTATTATGAAAAAATCACCATTACAGGTGATTTTTCTTTATTGGTTATGGTTTTAAATCTTCTTCACATTTTGCGCAAATTTTAACACCGGCTTCAACTTGTGCTCCACAGTTTTCGCACTTGTTCATATTAACTGTACCCTTTCCTAAGATATCTTCAGCAATAGAGCCATTAGTTGCTTTAACGGCAGATGCAATCCAAGTTAAATAAACTCCAGCAACTAAAGCCGCAAGCCCAAGAACAGCTAAAACGATTCCAATAACTAGTTTAACAATGTTTAAACCTGAATTAAAACTTGTTAAAATTAAAACAACGCCAACCACAGCCATAATAACTCCAAGAGCTAAAATTATTGCGCCAATTGCTGTGAGTTGAGATTTTCTTTTTTCTATAATGTTTTTCATATAAACCTCCTAATTAACATTTAAAGCAAAGTAAATAATTGCAGCGATTATTGGAAGAACTATAAACAATGCTGGAATCAAAATTGCAAATGTGATTTTTAATCCAGATTTTGGATATTTTCCACCCAATGAACCCGTTTGACCATTCATAACATTTGAGTAATTTTTATTTTTATATGAATAATTAATTCTATACATTGGCAAAACACAATAAAGATATTTTTTATTGTAAAATGTTGGTGTCATATTAAAGTAGCTTACGCCATCGTGGCTATAAGAACTTAAAATAGCACGTCTTATTTCGGCTTTCATCATATCCTGAGCTTGTAGATATGCTTCACCAACAGTGTTGCTATATTGTTCCAATGGGTAACCATAAATATATTCATCGCTATAAGCTTTCATCTCATTTAAGTTATAAGGCTTAACATAGTTTAATTCATTTTGTTGTAGCTTAGTGCTAGCTTCAATTATAACATCTTTGTGTTTAGTGTCCCTTTTACCTAAAATATTAAAATATTTTTTTACGGTTCTTCTATTCCCATCGCTATCTTCAATGGTTTCTTCGTTATAAAGTCGTCCATTATATGTTGTTGAACAATCTGAATCGAAAATAAAAGAAGGGAAATAGAATGAACTAATTTCTTGTGAACTTAAAGATTTTAAAAATTTGCCAGATATAAACCATTTAGACTTTAATTTTTCTTTAAACATTTGACGCGCTTTTTCTTTTCCAAATTTAAATGGAATAATAGAATCAATCTCTAAAGCTGCGATTTGTTCCTTATTTGCTATTAGATTTGAGTTGCAATAAGGACAAGATGTTGCTGTTTCAAATTTTGTTAAAACCACACTTGCTCCACAGTTAGAACACTTCATTGATTGTTTGTTGTTTTTTAGAATTAAAGTTTTATGGTGATTGGCTGCGTCTAGTTCTTCCAAATTGTGTTTGGTTATTTCAACTTTTGAATCTATAACTTGCTTAGACTTGCAAGATTCGCAGTCTAGAGTTTGAGTTTCTGGATTGAAGAATAAATTTGAACCGCACGTTTTGCAATTGCCAGAACTGGATTTCAAAACCTTACTCATATTAGCCACCTAATTTAGTTCCACATTCACTGCAGAATTTTGCATTAGGTTTTACTTCTGCGCCACAATGAGAGCAGTAAGCTTTTGTTGCTAATTTAGTTCCACATTCGCTGCAGAATTTTGCTTTTGCAGGATTAACTGCACCACAAGTACAAACTTTTCCACCTTTTGCATCAGTTGGAACAACTTTGTGTCCTGGTTGGGAAGCTAAGTTTTGAGCAAACATTGAGCCTAAAGCAGAGCCAGAGCCAAGACCGATTCCTAGAGCTGCCAAGCCACCATTGCCTTCATTTTTAGCGGCATCACCTAAAGCATCGGCTGCTTTAATGCGAGTGTAAGAATCGAGCCTGTCTTCCATCATACCAACTTTTGTTCTTTGGTCAAGATATTTTTCAACTTCTTCAGGAAGAGATAAGTTTTCAATTACAACGCTTGTAAGTTTCATCCCCAATTTTAAGAATTCAGGATTTGTTACTTCCTTAATTTGATTTGCAAGTTCTTTGTAACTTGCAGCCAAATCAAGAGCAGATATTTTGCCTTGACCTAAAGCGTCTGTAATACCTTGAATAAGAAGTGGGCGGTTATGGTTTGTGATGTCTGCAACAGTGTAAAGACTGTTTGTTCCAAAAACCTCTTGCATAAAAGTTTTAACATCAACAATTTTAAAAGAATATGTTCCAAAACCTCTTAGGCGAACATTTCCAAAATCGTTATCTCTAACCATAATAGGGTTTTGAGTTCCCCAACGAAGGCCTGTGAATTGTTTTGTGTTAATAAAATAAACCTCAGCCTTAATTGTTGAATTAAAACCAGTTGGAAGAGAAAGGAGTTTTGTTAAGAAAGGAATGTTCTCAGTTGAAAGTTTGTAAGTTCCTGGAGCGAACACATCGGCAATCTGTCCTTTATGAACCAAAACTGCTGTTTGAGAAGGGCGAACAACAAGAGTTGAGCTGTTCATAATTTCTTCTCTATTTGTGAGTGGATATTTGTAGACTATTGTGTCTTTGCTAGGATCTGTCCACTCAATTACTTCTAGCAATTGCTTTTTAAAAAATCCCATAATTTTTCTCCTTCTTTTTTATTACAAGAGGATTTTACTCTCTTAATTAATACTAATTTACCATTTTGATAAATAAAAATCAATTAAATAAATATAAAATTAAAAATAATATATTAAATTAAGTAGTCCTGTAAATTTAATTAATTGAAAAAATATTAAATAAAAAATTGTTAAAAAATAAAAAAACATCAAAAAATTCAACAAATATCAAATAAAATGATGTTTTTATTAATTTTTTTTATAATTTATTATTATTTTTTGTTAAATTCATAAATAGACATAGCAACGCTTATTGGCAAATTTAAGCTATCAATTTTTGAACTATGTTTAATAACAACGCTTTCATCTTCGTTAATCAGATAATTTGGAAGGCCACTTGCTTCATTTCCAAAAACTAAATCATAATTAGAATGGGTGTTTTTAAACTCACCTAAAACTTTTTTACCATTAAGCATAAAGAAATATTTTTTATTGTTATTTGATTTTAAATATTCTTCAACATTATTAAACTCAATAATGTTTAAACTAAAGATTGCCCCCATACTCGCTCTTATTACTTTTGGATTAAAGATGTCAACACAAGGGCGAATTATAATTAAGTTGTTTAAATCAAAACCCAACATTGTTCGCATAATGGTTCCAATGTTGCCGGCATCACTAGGGTTAACCAAAACAATATGTTTATCGGTAACATTTTTGCCAATAAATTTTTTAAACACGCCAACAACAAAACAATTTTCCTTGTCAGTGATTTTGTTGATTGTTTTATCGTCATATTTTATTTCTATTTTTTGGTTTTCGCATAATGTAATCAACTTTTTTATGTCATCACTCATTTTGAGTTTTGAATGTAAAAGCAAGCAAACCATACTATTGGGTTTGTTCTTAATTAATTCAAATGTTGGAAAAGCGCCAAAAGAAAATGAATAGTCTCTATCTTTATTATATTTTTCAATTTTAAAATCTAACTTCATAAAACCATATTATCACAAAGTTAATAAATCAACAAGTGTTTTTAGAGTTTTATATCTTATATAAACAATTGTAATTTGTTTGCTAAAAATAATTTATTGCTAATAAATTATATCTATCTATTGTAATTTTGCAAAAAGTTATGTATACTTGTTATATGAAAAAATTATATATGTGTATTATAACAATATTTTTGGGTGTTTTGGGGATTCTTGCAATTCCAATAAAATCATATAAAGCGGTTTGTGCGGTAAGTGATAATGCTGTAGAAAATGCCAAGGATTTCACTTTTGGTCAAAAAGTAAATTATGTTTCTTTGGGTGATAGTATAGCAGTAGGGTATTCGCTTGATTCGTGGTTAAATAATGGGAAGTTGGAGTTTGGAAGCGAGGGGTTGAATTCAACTCCAATTTATCAAGAAACTTATGCGGAATCTATATACAATGATTTAAAATTGATATATGGTGACAACAATGTGTCGGCAGTAAGTTATGCTCATTCTGGTGATAAGGTTAAGGATTTGTTATTGAAACTAGAAGATCAAAGAGTTATAAATTCTTTAAAAGATGCAAATATTGTAACAATATCAATAGGTGCAAACGATATTTTGGGGCCCGCAACTGAAATGATTCAAAGCTATCTTATGGGAGAAATTGGTCTTTCAGAAATAACCAATGCGTTGGATAACGGTCTTAATTCTTTAACTAATGGTGGTGGAGATGACTTCTCGGATCTATTAAACAGATTGAATGAAATCAACTCAAAAGCAAAATATATTTTCACAAATGTTTATAATCCATATAAATATTTTGATGTTGATATTGAGGCTTTTCTAAATCCAATACTTCCGCCCCCATTTGATATTGGAATTGGATCTTTAACTACTGAAATAGATTTGGCAGAAATTCTTGATGATGTGATTTTTGATTCAATTGAAAGCAGAATCGATAATATTAGAATCTACACAGAATACTATTTAAGTGGAAATTCTTCTATGAGTATTACTGGACTAAATCCTATAGTAAAGTCAACAATAGAATCCTATCAAAACAATGGTTTTAATAACTTTTATTTAGTCGACACAAAGTCGGTGTTTGATTCTTTCCCACAAAAGAGCTCATCAAACTTAGATGTTGATTATAGTGATTTGGTTAACGTTGAACTAACAGAAGATTCTAAAATAACAGAATTTAATTATGGCAACTATTTTCCAGATGACTATTGGTTAAGCTGGGCAAACAAAATTTTCTTTAATGGGTATTCAAAAGAAAGCTTTGCAAATGATTTATTGAGTAGAATTCTTGAAACCGTTTTGGAAGATACTGATCCGCACCCTGAGTGGCGTGGACATATTGTTATATCAAATGTGTTTAAAAATGTGGTTTCAGCGGTTGTTTTAAATATTGATGAAACAACAAAATATGGGCTACTTGCAATAAACGGACAAACTGTAGAACTTCCAACACCTTATTCAAATGGTAAAATTTTCACAAGCTGGTTTAAAGATGAGAACTTAACGAGCAAATGGAATGAAGATGTTGATGTTGTGCAGTCATTAAACAATTCAACAAATTTTGGAAGTTTGGCTAATGGTGGCAATGTTGCATCTTATAATATTCAAACCACAAATTTATATGGCAAATGGACACAATTGGAACTTGATGGAAGTGAAAAGCAAACAATATTAACAATTGGAAATGCAAAAAAAGTTTCTTTAACAATAGCCGTTGGTAGAGATGCGAATATTGAATGGTATGATAACGATAAAAAGATATCAGGACAAAATGGAGAAGTTTTAGAATATAAACCAAAAAAATTTGGAACCCATAGAATTTATTGTGTGGTTGATGGGGTTGAATCGAATGTTATAGAATTGGAATATAATAGATTAAACAATGGTATGCTTATAACATCATCAGAGCTCGGGTATAATAAGATGCTATCAAAGGTCTGGAATTTAATACAAGATTCTCAGTTCTATAAATTTATTTCCAAATTTATTTAAGGTTTGAAAACTTGTAATCAATTAATCTAAAAAACATCAAATCAATTTGCTGATTTGGTGTTTTTTATAATTTATTGAGTTCATCTAATTTCTTTAAATTTGTGTATTTATAATAATTGTGTTTTATTTAACGAAATTAAATTAATAAATAATTTTTAAAAAACGTAAAAAATAATAAAAAAATACATTTTTATATTAAAAAAACTAACTATTTTAATTATTTTTTATTTTTTATATTAAAACTTGGTATTTTTCTTATAATAATTACCAATTTTAATTTAAAAATATTATTTTACAACTAAAAAACCACTCTTTAAGAATAGTTTTTTTAATAACATTAGCTGAGTTTAAAATAAAAAATACACCACAATATGTGGTGTAGTCTGGTAGTCCCAAGTGAAGTCGAATCGAACACTATTATTTTTTTAGAATTAATATTTCATCATATTTTTCTGAATATAAAATTGGAACTATCTTATTGTGATATTTTGCAAATATCTTTGGATATCCTTCTGTAATAAGATTAAATTTTTTACTTATTTGTTTAATTTTTTTATTCTTAAACTCAAAAGAAACTTCAATTTGATATGATTGATAATTTGTACTTGTAAAATCTAATCGCATTATTTGGGCTTTGCATTTAACAGCATCTTTTAGCCACTCATTAATTTCATAATCTCTTTTTTTTGATTTTTTTAATAGATAGTAAATAAGTATTAAAAACGTGATTAGCATAAAAATAGTTAATATAATACAAGCAATTTCTTTAGAAGTCATAGATAAAAAAATTAAAGATAAAATTCCTATCAAGGCTGAGACGGCAGATAGAATTATTATGGTTATAAAACATATTTTCAAAATAATTTGTTGTTGTGCATTTATCTTTCCATATTTTAATGAAGCTTCAATATCGTTTAAAGTAAACATATAATTCTCCTATTTACATAGCTATTGTTAACTTACGATTAAATTATAACATTATTAATTTATTAAATCAAATAAAAAAACACCCTATTGATTAGGGTGATTAATTACCAAAAGTGTTACGTGCTTGAAGAAAACAAACGTAATTTCTTTTGAGTGTTCGAGTAATCTCGTAATTGGTAGTCCCAAGGGGAATCGAACCCCTGATACCACCGTGAAAGGGTGGTGTCTTAACCGCTTGACCATGGGACCATATAATAAGTTTAAATTAGGTTGGTGGCGATGGGTAGAATCGAACTACCGATCTATCGGGTATGAACCGATTGCTTTAACCGCTGAGCCACATCGCCACGTTAACAAATAAAGAATAACAAAAAAAAATACATATGTCAAGATATTTTTTAAAATTTTTCCAAAATATTTATTTCTTTTACTATTGACTTAATTTTGATTTATTATATAATGCTTTTAGGAGAGCAATATGGAAGGGAACAAACCTAAAAGAACCGTTACTATTGGCGTGATAGGAAACGCAAACAGTGGAAGAACAAGTTTAATTAATGTTATAACTAAATTTTTAAAAGAAAATGCTAATCTAAGCAACGAAACACTAACTGAAGAAGAATTTAAGAAAAATAATCCAAAACAAAATATAATAATTGATATAAGTAAATACGAAAATTATATTCAATAATAAAAAAGAACGCAATTTGCGTTCTTTTTGTTTGCTTGTTTCCATTAACAAAACACATTTCTTTGGAAAATTGTTTTCAATTAACCACGAATGCCAAGTTTAGCTTTTAAAGCACGTGCTTTTTCAATGTCTTGTTCAGTTAAGTAGTCTAATAATTTCTTTCTTGTTGAAACCATTTTGTTAAGACCACGAGTTGAGTGTTTATCTTGTTTGTTGTTCTTTAAGTGAGCTGTTAAGTTTTTAATTCTTTCAGTCAACAAAGCGATTTGAACTTCAACTGAACCAGTGTCGTTTTCATTCTTACCGAATTCTTTAACGATTGCTTTCTTATCGATTGTCATATTATTTCTCCTTTTATAAATTATTCGCCATTAACTAAGGTTGATGTTGGAGTTTCAAGCAACTCTTGTTAAGGTACTTTGATATTTTAATTCATTAAAGCGATTTTGTCAATAGTTTAAATACATAAATTTAACTTTTACACACACAATAGAGATTGAAGGATTGTATATGAAAAAACTTTTATTGATTAGTTTAAGTGTGTGTTTTGTTATGGTGATGACGGCATTTTTGTTGCCAAGCATTAAAAGAATTAATTCTTTGCCAGATGAGATGGTGGTAACTTATCAGGACATTCAACAAATAAATGAAAAAGATGAGTATACAACATTTATAAATTTAGAATTACCTAAAAATGTTAATGTGGCTACAAATGACGAACTTACTAACACAGTAATGAAGGTTAAACTATTTAATATTTTTACAATAAAAAAAGTTCCAGTAAAACTCTTAACGGATACCGATGTTTATGTTGGTGGTGAAACGGTTGGGTTTAATTTGTATAGTGATGGCGTTATTTGTGTTGGGAGCAATGCTGTTGCAACAAAAGATGGAACAAAAGAACCAATAAAAGAAAGTGGGTTAGAAACAGGTGATGCAATTTTGAAAATTGAAAATATTGAAATTTCAAATATTGAAGATATTGATAGAATAATAAATCTTCCCATATTTGCGGGACAAGAGTTGACATTAACGATAAAAAGAAACGACAAGGAAAGTGAAATCAAAATAACCCCAGTTTTTGATGTTTTAACTCAAAAATATAAACTTGGCTTATGGGTTAGAAACAATGCGAGCGGGGTTGGAACTTTAACCTATATAAAGCAAAGCGATTTCAGATTTGGCGCAGTTGGTCATCCAATTGTTGATAGTTCTTTAGGTGAAAATTTTCATGTTGAAAGTGGAAACATATATAAATGCAGATTGTTGGGAATTAAAAAGGGGGAGAAAAACAATCCGGGAGAAATTAGGTCTTCTATAAACTTAAGTGATGATGCGATTGGGGTTGCCGATACAAACTGTAAATATGGCGTTTATGGAAATATTCTAAATAAAGGAAGCATAGATGCAGGACGAACAGCAACTCTTGGTGGAAGGCTAAGTGTTGAACTGGGGAATGCTAAAATTTATTGTAATTTAGATAACGAAGGTGTTAAAGCGTATGATATTAAAATAATAAAAGCAAACAAACAAAATTCTGCAGATGATAAGAGCATAACTATAAAAATAACCGACAAAGAACTTTTGGATAAAACAGGAGGAATAATTCAGGGCATGAGTGGTAGTCCGATTGTTCAAAATGGAAAAATTATTGGTGCAGTTACTCACGTTTTCGTTAATGACCCAACTCGTGGCTATGGAGTTTATATTGACTGGATGATAAACAACTAAGCAAAACCACTTTCAGTTATTGAGGATTTTTATAAACTATCTTTAAGGCTTTAATTAATAAAGAGATTTAGATAAGTATAAAATAAAATCTTGTCGCCATTTATTGTTCTTATTTATTGTTTATGTTATAATGTAAATATGAAAATTGTTAGTTATAATATAAATGGAATTAGGGCTGCCAAAAAATTGGGACTTGTTGAGTGGATTGAAAATTTTGATGCTGATATTTACTGTTTGCAAGAAGTAAGGTGTAATGAAGAGTTGACTAAAGAACTTTTATTTGAAGAAAACCAAATAAGTTTGTTTGGAGACTATTCAAAAGTTCAACAATATTATGCCATTTTTAATTGTGGAGAAAGAGCTGGTTATGCCGGAACATTAACATTAACAAAAATTAAACCTGATAAAGTTTTTTATGATATGGGTGAATTTTGGAAAGATAATGAGGGTAGAACAACCACAATTGTTGTTGGCGATGTTGCAATAATTAATGCATATATCCCAAATGGAAATAGTAGATTAGATTTCAAGATGCAATATTTAGCAGCATTAAATAATTATATTCAAGAATTGCAGAAAGAATATAAAGTTATTTGTGTTGGAGATTATAATATTGCGCACAATGAAATAGATTTAACAAACCCAAAAGAGTGTAGAAATAAATCTGTTTTCTTACCGATAGAACGTGAAGCATTTGGCAAATTGTTGGATTTAAATCTAATAGATTCATTTAGATTTTTAAATCCAGAAAAGGTTGAGTATTCTTGGCGAAGTTATCGCTCTAGAATTGACCCAAATCACAAAGGTTGGAAATATAGAATTGATTATATATTGGTAGACAATAAATTGAAAAACGAATTAAAAACTTGTGATATTTTAGATTTGGAATATAGCGACCACTTAGCAGTGGTTTGCGAATTAAAAAACTAGCAAATGTTGCTAGTTTTTTGTTAGAAGATCTTTAATTTTATTGCAAGAAAACTTTGCTGTTTCTCTATTGATGAAGCTTCTGTCTGAGCCGTTGTCCCAGAGTGCAAATTTTATATGGTGCAGGTTTAAAAATTCAAGATAATTTTTAATATAGTCAAAGTCTTGAATGAATTCTTTTTTTACTCCCACTTCACCTAAAAAAATAGGAATGTTTTTATTTATTAAATATTTAAAAGTTGGTTCAAATTTTTCTATAAAATAAGAATTGTCTTTTTTAATTGAGTAGTGATGTAAATCTACAATAATATTTTTATCTTTAACCATTTTAAAGTGTTTTAATGCGTTGTGGTGGATTTGTGCACCATATGTGGAAATCATTAAAGTTCTTTTTTTGTTTAACATGCTAAATTTTCTAACTGTTTTAACAAATGTCTTATATAAAATGTTTAATCGTTTAAATAAAATTTTATTATGGCCCCACCAATCGCTGTGATTACTATCACTTCTATCTATGATTTCATTCATTCCCTCAAAAATTAGGTTTTCATTATAATTTTTAAATTCTCGAGCAACTATTTCCCAAATGTGTTTATATTGTAATTTAACTTTTTTAAATTCTTTTTTAGTTGCAGCAATATTCAACCAAGTGTGGTCATCGTGATGCATATCTATAATTATTACAAAATCTTTTTTTAGAGCGGAGCTTATAAGTTCTTTTAAATAATTTATTATCTCTAAAGAAATTGAAAGATTGTTGTTTTCAATTTTAACAAAATTATACCAAGTAACAGGAACTCGAATACAATTAATTCCATATCTTTGAAGTTCATCAAAGCAAGAAAAATTAAATGTTGGGTTGTGCCAAAGTTTAACAACATCTTTTAAATTTTTATTTTTGCTTAATCCGATCGTGTATTGTTTATCGTGGGCATCAAGATAGTTTCCCAAATTCCAACCAACTTTAATTTTATTTAAAATTTGAAATGGTTTTGATTGTTTTTCCATAAAATCATTTTAACATATAAAAATAAAAAAACCAACCTGCTGTTGGTTTTTATTTTAAATAAGAATTCAACTCATCTAATTTTTCTTTAGATAATTCTTCAACTCCTTCAAGACGATAAGGTAAATTTAAGGTTTTATATTTATGAACACCAATAGTTTTATATGGCAAAAGTTCTATCTTTTCCACATTTTTTATTGTGCTTGCAAATTGCTTTAGTTTTAAAATATGGTCTTTATCATCATTAATTCCTGGAACAATAACTTGACGAAGCCATAGAGATTTGTTCATTGATTGAGCAATGTTTAAAAACTCAAAGAATTTTTGCATTTTTTGACCAGTGATTTTTTTATATTCATTATCTTCAACTGCTTTAATATCCAAAATAACAAGGTCTGTATATTTTAAAATTTCTTCATAATTTCCAAAACCAAAACCTGCGGTATCTAAACAAGTGTGAATATTTTTTTCTTTACACAATTTTAAACATTCTAGTAAAAACTCAGGTTGGAGAAGAGGCTCTCCGCCAGAGAAAGTTACACCACCATCTTCACCGTAATAGTTTTTATACTTTTCCACTTTTTCCACTAATTCTTGTGGACTAATTTCAATTGCATCGTTGCTGTTAATATTCCAAGTTTCTGGGTTGTGGCAATATAAACATCTTAGTTTACAACCTTGTAAAAACACAACGAACCTAATTCCTGGTCCGTCTAGTGTTCCTAATGTTTCGATTGAATTTATAAGTCCTTTTGTCATTTTAATCTTCACAAATTTTATTCTTGTCTAACATATGGGAAAGGCAATAAATCTTTAACCTTAACCTTTATTAATTTTTTTCCGTCTGGAACAATAATATTAAAGTTCAAATTTAATTTATTGAATATATATCTACACAAACCGCAAGGGGAAACAACTCTTGCAATTCCATCATTCCCAAGTTGAACTGCAACAATTGTTTTGAATTCTCTTTCCCCAAAAGCAAAAGCATTCCCAATTGCAACCTGTTCAGCACAAACGGAGTGGGAAGATTTTAAATTCATTCCCACATAAACCTTGTCTGATTTAGCTTTTAAAGCGCAGGCAACATGATTATTTGGTTGATTATAGATATCATTATTTTGTTTAACAATGTTGCTTGCAATTTCGATTAATTCTTCATCTTTTTTTGTTAATTTCATATGTTCCTTTTAAATTCTTTCGTGGAATGTTCTTGCAATAACTTCTTCTTGGTGAGCTCTTGACAACTTGTTAAAGTTAACAGCATAACCAGAAACACGAATTGTTAAGTTTGGATATTTATAAGGATTGTTCATTGCATCAATCAACATTTCACGATTTAAAACGTTTACATTTAAATGTTGAGCGCCCTGCTTAAAGTAGCCATCTAAAATTCCAACAAGATTTTTAACTTGTGATTTATCATTTTTCCCAAGGGCGTTTGGAACTATAGAGAATGTGTTAGAAACACCGTCTTGACAAACATCGCAATATGGGATTTTTGCAACACTGTTTAAACTAGCAAGCGCACCCGAACAATCTCTTCCGTGCATTGGGTTTGCTCCTGGAGCGAATGGCTCACCAGCTTTTCTTCCATCTGGAGTTGAACCCGTTTTCTTTCCATACATAACGTTTGATGTGATTGTTAGGGCAGAAAGGGTGTGGATTGCGTCACGATAAAGTTTATTTTTCTTTAAGCACTTTATGAAATGCTTAACAATTTCAACAGCGATTGAATCAACATTATCGTCATCATTTCCATATTTAGGGAAATCGCCTTCAACTTCGAAATCAACTGCAATTCCATTTTCGTTTCTAATTGGTTTAACTTTTGCGTATTTGATTGCAGAAAGTGAGTCGGTTGCAACGCTAAGACCTGCAACGCCAAAAGCCATAAGTCTTTCAACAAAAGTATCGTGCAATGCCATTTGACCTGCTTCATATGCATACTTGTCGTGCATATAGTGAATTATGTTCATTGCATCAACATAAGTTGAGGCAATAATTTCCAACATTTCAAAGTAAGCCTTTTTAACTTTTTCATAGTTTAGAACTTTATCAGTCATAGGTTTAAAACCTTCAACAACAAGTTTCCCGCTCTTTTCATCAACTCCACCATTAATTGCGTAGAGAAGTGATTTAACAAGATTACAACGAGCTCCAAAGAATTGCATTTGTTTTCCAACTTTCATTGCGCTAACACAACAAGCAATTGCATAGTCGTGACCATAGAGTGGGCGCATAGCTTCATCGCTTTCATATTGAATTGAATCTGTTAAAATTGAAATTTTTGCGCAGAATTTTTTGAAATTTTCTGGAAGTTTGTGTGACCATAAAACTGTTAAATTTGGTTCTGGGCTTGGGTTTAAGTTGATAAGAGAATGTAAGAAACGGAAAGAGTTTTTAGTTACCAAACTCTTTTTATCGTTAAGCATACCACCAATCGCTTCAGTAACCCAAGTTGGGTCTCCAGCAAACACTTCATCATAATCCGGAGTTCTTAAATGGCGAACTAAACGGAGTTTTATTGTAAATTGGTCAACCAACTCTTGAGCTTCTTCTTCTGTTATAAGTTTTGCTTTTAAATCTCTTTCAAGATAAATATCTAGGAAAGTTGAAACTCTTCCCAAGCTCATTGCTGCGCCATTATTTTCTTTAACTCCTGCAAGATATGCAAAATATGTCCATTGGAAAGCTTCTTTTGCATTAGCTGCGGGTTTAGAAATATCGAAACCATAACCTTTTGCCATTTCTTTAATTGCGCCAAGTGCACGAATTTGTTCGCTTGTTTCTTCACGTAGACGAATTAATTCTTCGCTTCCTACTGAAAGAAGATTTGGTTTTAACATATCTGATTTTTTTTCTTCAACAAGACGATCAATTCCATACAATGCAACACGGCGATAATCACCAATTATTCTTCCTCGTCCATAAGCATCTGGAAGACCTGTGAGTAATCCTGCACTTCTTGCTTTTCTAATGTTTGGAGTGTAAACATCAAACACACCATCATTATGAGTTTTTCTTATTCCTTGTGCAAAAATGTCCTCAATATCTTTATCCATTTTCTTGTTGTATGCATTAAGAGCTTGGCGAGCAGTTCTTAGTCCGCCATAAACATTAACAATTCTTTTTAAAGGCTTGTCTGTTTGAAGGCCAACAACAACTTCATTTGCTTTATCGATATAACCTGGAGCAAAAGAGTTTATGCCAGAAAGTTTTTTCAATTCGACATCAAGAAGACCTTTTTCCATTTCCTTTTTTAAAAGTTTTTCGCATTTGTTCCAAACCTTTTTTGTTTTTGCTGAAGTTGATTTTAAAAATCTATCGTCACCTGTATACTCTGTGAAATTATCATCAATAAAAGCTGAAACATTAATTTCGTTTTTCCAAGTTTCGCCTTTAAAGTTTTTCCACTCTAAAATTTCGTTATTCATTTGTACCCCTTTTTATTTTTTATTAGTTTAGTATAACACAATCATAACACTTTTAATGTTGTTTTTACAACAATTTTTAAAGAGTTTTATATTTATCTCCAAAATAAAAAACTAGGCAAATAGCCTAGCTTTTTTATGCAAGTTGAGTGATTGTTAAAAATCCTTCAATACCAGTAGCGCTTGTGAAGGTTACTGTGTCTGTTGAGGTGATTTGAATGTTTAAGGTGCTAGTTGCTGTTGTAACAGTAATAATTGCACTTCCTGTTGTCATTGTATTGTTTGTTAATGTTTGTTCGGTTCCAGCAACTTCTGCTCCATTTAAATAAATTGAAACAGTGTCTGTTGCTGTAGCATCTGTTGCATAAACTCCATATTCCACCAAATAAGTTCCAGCATTGTTTAATGTAACAACGCCAGTTGTATTGTTTATTGTTAGATTGCTGGCAGTTAATGTTTCTGTTAACGGAAATGTTGAATTATTAATGCTTTGTGTTGAGTCTGTATAGAATGAACCATAACTTGCAATTGTTCCTGCAGGGCCTGCTGGACCTTGCGGACCAGTTTCACCCTGTGGGCCTTGTGGTCCTGGAACTCCTTGAATACCTTGCGGACCTTGTGGCCCAACTTCTCCCTGCGGACCTGTTGCTCCAGTAGCTCCAGTTGCACCTGTTAATCCAATAGGTCCTTGAGGCCCTGTGGCTCCAGTTAAACCAATTGGCCCTTGCGGACCTGTAGCCCCAGTAGGACCCGGTATACCCTGAGGTCCTTGTGGGCCGGTAGCTCCGACAGGACCCTGAGGACCAGCAGGGCCAGCTGGACCTTGAGGACCTGGATTGTTGGTGAAAATTATTCTATCGAGATTATTATTGTTTCGCCAAATTGGTGGAAATGGGCGATTGCAACAACAATTATTGTTATTATTAAAATCCAAAATTTTCTCCTTTTATAGATAGATTAATCTATCTAAAACATACTATGAAATAGAAAAGGAATTTGTTATTTAAACTTAAAGCAATTTTCACAATTGTCCCAAATAACTAAAAAGCCAAGAAAAATCATATTATTAAATATGAATATTAGTTTAAGTGGATTGTTTGAGTGTTTAAAAAGAAAAAAAGGATATTTTTTTATTCTTATAGTTTTTAGTATTATTGCAATTGTTTTGGGAGTAATTGCTGCAATTAATTTTGGAGGTGGAGTTTTTGCAATTGATTTATCAAATATTGCATATATTCGATTTTTAAAGGGCGATTCTGGTTTTATGTCGATGTATTTTGGATTAGTTCTTAGTCTTTTAATATTCTTCTTAGCAATAATAACAAGCAATTGTAAACCATATTTAATTCCAATTGGTTTGTTGTTTTATTTATATTTGGTGTATAGCCAAACAGTTATTTTAATGAGTGTGATTTTAATTTATGGAATTTTAAATTGCATAATATTAGTAGCGTTGTTGTTGGTTCACACTATCATTGTTTGGTTATTGTTCTTATTGATTTTATGTGAAATTTCTTGTTTCACAAACCTAAATGGATATTTTAAGAGCTGTTTCTCATTCAAATCTAGTAAAATAATGATTTATTTAATTTGTTTGCTTCTTATAACCTTTGTTTTTTCATTAATCTTACTTATTTTAAAAAATTATGTTGTGCTTTTGATATTTTAAATTACTTATAAGATTGTATTAACGTAATAAAACTAAAAAGGTGTTGAAAAATTTTTGTTAAAACTTTAGCAAAAACAATATCTTTTTTTTTCAAAGTGTGATATAATGATGCCGGTTAAATTAAGGAGAAAAAAATGAAAGAAGTAAATTACAAAACAGAAATAGGAGGCAGAGAAGTTGTTGTTCAACTAGGAAAATACTGCGGTCAAGCAAGTGGTCATTGTATTATCCGTTGTGGTGACACAGTCGTTATGGTTAACGCAACAATGGCAAAAGCTCCTCGTCCAGGAATGGACTTTTTCCCTCTCGGAGTAGATTACGAAGAGAAAATGTATAGTGTTGGTAAAATTCCAGGTGGCTGGAAGAAGAGAGAAGGTAGAGCAAGCGACAACGCAATTTTAAAAAGTCGTTTAATTGATAGACCTTTAAGACCTTTATTCCCTAAGGGATTCTATAATGATGTTACAATTGTTGCAACTCCATTATCAGTTGACCCAGATATTGCTCCAGAAACTTTGGCAATGTTTGGTTCTTCAGTTGCATTATCAATTAGTGATATTCCTTTTGCAGGACCAACTGGTTCAGTTAAAGTTGCTTGTGTTGATGGTAAATTTATTGTTAACCCAACAGTTGCTGAACTTGAAGCTAGTTCAATTGACTTAGTTGTTAGTGGAACAAAAGAAGCAATCTTAATGGTTGAAGCTGGCGCAAAAGAAGTTAGTGAAGAATTAATGCTTGATGCAATTATGTTCGCTCACGAAGAAATTAAAAAACAAGTTGCTTTCATTGAAGGAATTGTTACAGAACTTAAAGTTGAAAAAACAACAAAAATTGCATTTGATGAAATTCCAGATGAAATTAATGAAGCAGTAAGAGAATATGCAGGCGAAAAAC
This sequence comes from Candidatus Onthoplasma sp., assembly GCA_045120995.1. Taxonomy (GTDB): domain Bacteria; phylum Bacillota; class Clostridia; order Christensenellales; family UBA1242; genus Onthoplasma. The sequence goes on from JBGVFL010000003.1 coordinate 17,795, forward strand.
TTGAAGAAGTTTTCGAATGTTATGATAGAGACGTTCGTTCAGATTTAGAAGACGAACTTGAAGCAGATGTTAACGAACATTTTGCAGAAATTTACCCAGATAATTTAAAAGCAGTTGGACAAGTTTTATACAATATGAAAAAAGAACTTGTTCGTCACAAAATTTTACACAAAAACATTCGTCCAGATGGAAGAAAAACTCACGAAATTCGTCCTATTTGGTGTGAAGTTGGTCTTCTTCCAAGAGTTCATGGTTCAGCAGTGTTCACTCGTGGCCAGACTCAAGGTTTAACAACTTGTACTTTAGGAATGATTAGTGAAGCTCAAGAATTAGATGGTCTTGAAACTGAAGAATACAAAAGATATATGCACCAATACAATATGCCAGGTTACACAACAGGCGAAGCAAAACCTTTGCGTTCACCAGGTAGAAGAGAAATTGGTCACGGCGCATTGGCTGAAAGAGCATTAGTTGCAGTTCTTCCAACTGAAGAAGAATTCCCATATGCAATTCGTATGGTTAGTGATATTTTATCTTCAAATGGATCAACATCAATGGCAGCAACTTGTGGTAGCACATTAGCATTAATGGACGCAGGTGTTCCAATTAAAGCTCCAGTGGCAGGCGTTGCTATGGGTCTTATGAAAGATAAAGAAAGTGATAAGGTTGCAGTTTTAACTGATATTCAAGGTCTTGAAGATTTCTTTGGAGATATGGACTTTAAAGTTACAGGAACAACAAAAGGTATCACAGCAATTCAAATGGATATTAAAATCCACGGAATTGATAGAAACATCTTAACAATAGCTTTAGAGCAAGCTCGTCTTGGTCGTTTAGAAATCTTAAAGATTATGACAAAAACAATCAAAGAACCAAGAAAAGAACTTTCTAAATATGCTCCAAAAATTGAAAGCTTTAGAATTAATCCAGATAAAATTCGTGAAGTTATCGGAAGCGGTGGAAAAGTTATCAATGAAATTATTGCTCAAACAGGTGTTAAAATTGATATTAAAGATGAAGGTGATGTTTTCGTTGCTGGCGTTGACCAAGAAATGATTAACAAAGCTAAACAAATGATTTTAACAATTGCAACAGACCTTGAATTAAACTGCGAATACGAAGGAACAGTTACAAGAATTATGCAATTTGGTGCATTTGTTGAAGTAGTTCCAGGAAAAGACGGAATGATTCACATTTCTAAACTTTCTAAAGAAAGAGTTGAAAAAGTTGAAGACGTTGTTAAAATTGGTGATAGAGTTAGAGTTAAAACAATCAAAATCGACGAAAAAGGTAGAGTTGATATGATGTTGCTCGAGAAGCTCGAAGGAACAAAATAATATTAATAATTAAAAGGACTGCGGTTTTGCAGTTCTTTTTTTTATTTTCATATAAAGGCACATTTGTTCCTTTAAAAGCATAAATGGCACAATTGTAGCATAATACTTTTATTATGAAAACAAATCAAGAAATAACAAAAGTTGTCGCTGAAAGAATTAACGACTTTATGATAGAAAAGGGTTTAAATATAAAGGAGTTTTCTGAGTTTGTTGGACTTCCGAGAAGAACAGTAAACAGTTGGATTTTAAATAATAGAACTCCTAGAATAGATTATTTATATCATATTGCTAAATGCTTAAATTGTACAATTGATTATTTAGTGGGTAAAGAAAATTAAGACCATTTTTTGTGGTCTTTTTTAGAATAAAATTATGAAACAAAAGATAAGTAAACTTAAAGATAAAATTTTAGACTTAATTTTTCCTAAAAATATTAAGTGTATGTTTTGCACGGGTGAATTAAATCAAAATTCTTATAACACAACTTGTGAAAATTGTTTAGAAACTTTACCATTTATAACAAATGCTTGTGAGAGGTGCGGTTCTCAAATGGGCGAAAATCAAACAGGAGTTTGTTTAAAATGTAAAAATACAAATTATAATTTTACTCAAGCAAGGTCTGTTTTTGAGTATGTTGATAAACCACTAGCAGTTATTCATAATTTAAAATATAACGGAAAGAAATATTTGGCTGAATATATGGTTAAACATATGCTAGATGTTTATGCAAAGTGGAATGCATTTGTTGATATTATTACGTTTGTTCCAATGTTTGAATTAAAACAAAAAGCAAGAGGTTATAATCAGGCGCAACTTCTTGCTGATGAGTTTTCTAAAAAGATTAATATTCCGTGTTATGAATTGTGTGTAAAGGTTGTGGACACAACTAGTCAAACTGAACTTGACAACAAAGAAAGAATGAAAAATGTTGAAGATAGCTTTGCTTTTAAGAAAGAGTTTAAAGACCTAATTAAAGGCAAAAGAATTTTAATAATTGATGATGTTATAACAACTGGAGCAACAACAAGTGAGATTTCAAAAGTGTTAAAATCTGCTGGATCGAAAGAATGTTATGTTTTAAGTTTTGCTCACACTAAACTTCAACAAATGAGTGTTGAAAAATCGGCATCATAAACAATTGGACACTGTTGTTGGGTTAAAACCATTATTAATTGCAGTTGAAACAATATTAGTTAGTGCTTCAACTGTTTTTTTTGTTGGGTGCATTAAAATTAAATCACCATTGCTTAAATTCTTTGTTGCGCGATTATAAATTAAATCAGCATTTTGGTCTCTCCAGTCAATTGTGTCGTGCGTCCACATTATTGTTTTATAACTCAAACTTTCAGCGGCGTCTATTGTTGACGAGTTATAAGCACCGCTAGGTGGTGCAAAAAGTTGCATTTCTATTCCTAGGTTTTTACTAACAACTTCGTGACACATTTTTATTTCTTGTATATTTTCTTCAAAGTTTAAATTGTTTTGGTCTTTGTGATAAAAGCCGTGATTTCCAAGTTCGTGACCACGAGTGTAGATTTCTTTAACTAAATCTATATTTTTAACAGCCCAACTTCCCCCAATAAAAAAGGTGGTTTTAACATTGTATAGGTCTAAAACATCTAAAATATTTTCAATGTGTTCGTTTCCTTGATAAACATTAATCATAAAACTAACATTGTTTTTATTTGCATCGCCAGAATAAATAACTCTGCTATCTGCCTTAACGTTCAAGGTTTTTACATTGCTTATTGCAAAAATTGAGAGAGTTGACAACATTAAAACAATAACAACATTTACAAAAAAACGTGATTTTTTCATAAATTAATGTATGTTGTTTAATTTTGATGTATGATTGCAAATTTAAAATTGTTATATTGACATAAGAATTATTTTGTGTTAAATTATTTTTGGAGAAAAATAATGATACATAACGGTAGAAAAATACACAATCCTAGAGTTGTTGAATCAATCTGGAGATTTGAGAGTGGCGATATTTTATATGAACTTGCAAAAAAGAAACAGGCAAAACAAAGAGAAATTCGTGAAAACTCTAAAGAAGAGTTGGACGATCAAATTGTTAGAAAAAATACTCAAATGCATTCTAGGGCAGAAATGGACTTGGTTGATGAGTTAAGAATAAAAGGGAAAGAGCTTGCTGGTAAATATATTGAATTTGTTATAGCAGAATTAAATATTAGAAAAAAAGCAATTAAAGTAAATAAATATCAACAAATTAATGTTTCATTTGAAAAAATCCAACAACTAATGGAAGAGGGATTGCCATTCTTTAAAAAATTAAGAAGCTTAACCGAAAGCCCTGAAATTATATCATCAAATAAAAAGAACTTTTCAACATTTGAATCAATGTTTGTTAGTTTAATTGAGTTAGATGCTAGATTTGCTTTGTATGCACCAAAAGCTTCTTTAAACAAGGTTGGAATGGAGTTTAAGTTTGATGCTATGGCAGAAGAATATAAAAGTAAGGTTTATGAACTTAAAGCAATATTAGAAGAAAATCCTGAATTAGATTATGTTTGTTCTACAGAGTGTGAAGAAAAATCTAAGAATGAAAAAGTTCAAGAATTAATTGATAGAATTAATGAGGAAAAATTTAAAGCAAAATTTGAAATGGTTAAATCTACTGAAAATTTATGTTTGAATTGTTATCATTTTATTTGTGAATATTTAGGTTTGAATGTTGACAAGAAAAAAGAATTAAACCATGAAGAAATTGAAAGAGCGTTAAATGTTAGTGGAAGGTCTTTGAAAGCTCTCGCGAAGTCTAGTTCAAATAAAATGCTAGATGAAGTTGCCTCTTGGGACGAATTTGATCCTTATACTGAATTATTTAATAAACTAATAGATATAAACATTAAATTTGTTTTCTTTGCTCCAATAAAATCTTTAGCTCGCTTGGATATTGATTTTAGTGGCCTAACAAACGAAGAAAAATCTGAAATATTAAAAGTTTTAATTGATAACGGCTTATGGAGAGATAAAGAGTATTACGAAAAATATAAGGAATGTTTTGAAAATGTAAATTTAAATGAAAAAACAATTTAAAAAGGCGGAAAATTTAATTTCCGCCTTTTTTGTTTATTATTCAAACTTAGACAATGCTTTACGAACTTTATATTTCTCACTCATATGATTTGAACTATGATTATGTTTTGGTCTTGCCTTTGGTTTTAATAAAAGCTCGTAGTTTTCTTGAATTCTTTTTGATGCTTCTTGCCAAAAATCCATAAGTTCTTGATGTTTTCTTTGGAATTCATCTGTTGTTAAATTAGATGTTAGCAGTTTTTCAGTTTCATCATTAATTCTTTCTAACATTTGAGAAGTTTCTTTTTCCCAAAATTTATTCATATTACCCCTTTTATATATTTTTAATTATTGCTAAACTCTTCAGTTAGGAAATCTTTAAGTAAAGTATAACGCTTAGCTGTG
>JBGVFL010000004.1:0-8250 GCA_045120995.1 Candidatus Onthoplasma sp.
TTCAGTGGAAGCTAGAACAGAAGCTAGAATGTTACTTCTTGCTTCAAATAACGTTTTAAAACCAAGTGATGGCGCTCCAAATATGGTTCCATCTCAAGATATGATTTTAGGTAACTACTACATCACAACTGATAGAGTTGGCGCAAAGGGCGAAGGAATGACTTTCGGCTCTGTTGAAGAAGCTCATCTTGCTCACGAAAATGGAATGTTGAGTTTACAAGCTAAAATCAATGTTAGAAGAACTGTTGAATTTGAAGGTGAAACTATCACAGGAAGAACAACAACAACTCTTGGAAGAATAATATTCAATAGCATTATTCCTCAAGATTTAGGATTTGTTGATAGAACAAAACGTGAAAACGCTTTCGAATTCGAAATTAATGAAGAAGTTAAGAAAGGTTTATACAAGAAACTTATTGAAACTTGTTATCGTAAACACGGAACAAATACAACTGTTACAATGATTGATGACCTTAAAAATATGGGTTATAAATATAGTACTCTTGCATCAGTTTCATTCTCAATTTTCGATTTAAAAGAAGCTAGTGAAAGACAAAACATCATCGATGAAACAGATGAAATAGTTAAACAAAATGATGACCTTTATATGCAAGGTTTTGTAAACTATGATGATAAAAAATCTAAAAATATGTCATTATGGGAAAAAACAAGTGAAAAACTTGTTAAAGTTACAAGTGCTGAAATGGATAAATTTAACCCATTGAAAGTTATTCTTGTTTCTGGTGCTCGTGGTAGTGAAGGACAATTAAAACAACTTTCAGGTATGCTAGGAAACATGGATGCTGCTTCAGGTGGTGTTTCAGACGTTCCTGTTAAATCTAACTATGGTAAAGGACTTAGCCCATTAGAATACTATAGTGCTGCTCGTGGTTCTCGTAAACAATTGATGGATACAGCGCTTAAAACTGCAGACTCAGGTTACTTAACAAGAAGATTAGTTGATATTGCTCAAGATACAACTATTACTGAACACGATTGTTTCGGAGCTCTTAATGAAGGAGTTAAGGGTATTGAAGTTACTGCTATTGTTCAAAATGGTAGTGAAATTGAAAGCCTTGAAAATAGAATTGTTGGTCGTTATACAGCAGAAGCTGTTATTAACCCTAAAACAAAAGAACAAATTATTGGTGCTGATGAATTTATTACCAATGAACTTGCAAAAACTATTGTTGGTGCAGGAATTGAAAAAGTTCAAATCAGAAGCTTATTAACATGTAAAGCTAAAACTGGTGTTTGTGCTAAATGTTATGGTAGAGATATGTCTACAAATGACATTGTTCACCTCGGTGAAGCAGTTGGTGTTATCGCTGCTCAATCAATCGGTGAACCAGGTACACAGCTCGTATTGCGTACATTCCACAGCGGTGGTACAGCATCAGCCGACATTACAACAGGTTTGCCAAGAGTTGAAGAAATCTTCGAAGCTCGTAATCCAAAAGGTGCTGCTGTTATGTCTGAAATTGGTGGAAAGGTTAAGATTAATCAAATTGATAAACGTTTTGAAGTTGTTGTTAAAGGAACAACTGAAGAAAGTTATATCTTACCATATGGTTCAACAATCTTAGTTAAACAAGGCGATGTTGTTGCTCCAGGAACACCATTAACTGCTGGACCATTAAACCCAAGAGACGTGTTGCGTACTTGCGGTGTTAAAGCTGTTCAAGAATATTTATTGAACGAAGTATTACAAGTTTATAAATCTCAAGCCGTTTCAATCAACGCTAAACACTTGGAAATCATTATTAAACAAATGCTTAGAAAAGTTAAAATTGAAAATTCAGGAGATACAGAACTTCTTCCTGGAGATATTGTTGATATAAGAACTTATGAACAAGCTAACTTGAAAGCTCTTCAAGAAGGCGGTGTTCCAGCAACTGCTAAACGTGAACTTCAAGGTATCACTAAAGCAAGCTTAACAACTGAAAGCTTCTTATCTGCAGCATCATTCCAAGAATCAAGTAATGTGTTAACTGAAGCAGCGTTGAAGGGTAAAGTTGATAAACTTCAAGGACTTAAAGAAAATATTATCATTGGTAAAATGATCCCAGCGGGAACAGGTGCTCCAATGTATAGAAATCTTCTTCCTAAACAAATTAAAGATGATGCAGGTATGTTCAGCGATGAAAATATCGACATCAAATTTAACGACTTGGACGATAGCGAAGACGAAGAATTTTAATAATTAAGAAGACATCAAATGGTGTCTTCTTTTTTTTATTAAAGTTGAAAAATAAATATTAAAAAATTATTTAAAAATTACCATAAAATACTATTTTATAGCAATCTAATTAAAATAAATATTTATAAAAAATATTTATAAAAAATAACTTAAAACTATTTACAAATGAAAAAATATATGCTAATATGTAGTCATAAATATAGGAGGCAACTTATGGAAAAAAATTATAGAAAAACAAATCTAGTTTCTTCAAAGAACTCTAAAATTGCCCGCGAGCAATTTAAAGCTGAAAAAGAAAAAATAGAACAAAATCAGTCTTTTATTAAAAAGATCACAGCTAGAAAAATGAAACCAGAAGTTGCAACAGTTTCAGAATCTAGTCTCATTAAAGCTAGAATTGATTTTGCAAAAGGAAGAATGACTTCTCTTACTGAAATGACAGAAATAATGCAAAACTTTATTGATGCAAAAATTGCTCCTGTTAGTAGAGCAGATAGAATTATAGCTTCATATCTTAAAGAAAAAAGTGAAGAAGCAGAACTTACAGTATAATTAAAAGCTCCCGACTTGGGAGTTTTTTTGTTTTAAATTTGTTGTTTAATTTATTTTACTTTGATATTTTTTTGTGATATACTAACTATATTAAATTGGGAGATGAGGATTTTATGAAAGATTTAGTTTATCCAGCTGTGATTTATAAAGATGAAAATGATCAAGGTTATACTATTGCAATTCACGATTTAGGAATTATTACTGATGGCGAAACAATTGTTGATGCTTACATTAAAGCAAAAGAATATCTTTGTGCAATGGTTGATTGTGCTATTAAATTTGATTGTGATATTGAAGCGCCAAGTGAATTTTTAGAAGTTTACAATAAGAATAATGCTGGTAAAGTTAAAAATATTGTTCTTTTAATTGACGCATTGGCTTAAAGGCGAGGTTTTATGACAAAAGTTAACGTGCAACAGTGGAGCCAGTTGGATTTTCTAATAAATAATTTTTATGAAGTTGTTGAATATAAAAGAGGAAGAGGAATTTACGGAGACCGTGTTATATTAAAAAGGTCAAAAGATAGTTCAGCTATCTTCGGAGAGCCAAACAGATTATATGAATTCTATTATTTAGATGCAAACGCTGTTAAAGAACTTCCTAGAACAGTTCTTGAGAAAATTAAAATAATTACTAGATTTGTTAGATCTCCTGAAGATATGAATGTTCTCTGCGATTTTGAAAAATCTGGTGATTTGGAACCTTCAGAGTGGGCTTTGGAAACAGAAAAAGAACTTTTTGACTTAAAATCAATAGACTTTACCCAACTCAATCAGTTGTTACTTAATAGATATAAGCATTTAAGTTCAAATTTTATTGCAAAATTAAATAAGCATAGAGAAAAACAATATTTTCTATGTTCAAGTGAAGGTTTTAATTTCATAACAAAGGACTATTCAGACGAACAAATTCATAAGATTTAGATCTTTATTTTAAAATATTCTAGTTTTGTTGTTTCTTCGACAAGACTAGTTTTTTTTCTTATAATAAAATTTAATATTGACCTTAAACTAAATATGTAAAGTTTTTAAATTTTACCCTGTAAATCACTAATATTTTGTTGACAAATTTCTTTATTTTTATTAAAATGAACTAGACTTATATTAATAGGAGACAGAAATGAAAGTTATAAGTAAGTATTTTAAAGTCGCATTATGCTTTATGGCATTTGCATTATGCAGTTTTATGTTTGCATTTACTCCAACTTATACAGCTGTTCAAGCTGCTGAAATGGCAATTGAAAGCTATAATGTTGCAATTAATGCTCTTAAAATGCCAACAGAAGAAGTTAACTATGAAGAAGGTGATGAATTTAATGTTCCATTATTAGCTAAAGCATTGGGTTCAACTACAGCACCAACAGGTTACACAATTCGTGTTATTGACCCAGCTGGTTACAAACACGACTACGTTGTTGGAACAACAACTGAAAGTTCTTTCTTTGGAACAAAGTTTACAGCTTCAAATGAACAAGCAACAAAGCTTGGTTTAATTGAAGGAAACGATTATTTACCAGTTAATGCTAAAAATGATGGTGAATATAAGGTTGTTTACATTGTTACTGAAGGAACTGGTGTTTCTAAGAGAACATATTATTCAAACACTTATAAAGTTACAGTTGCTAATGTTTCTTATGAGTTGGATTTTTCAACTCCTGTTGTTGAACAAAAACAAGATAAATATGTTGTAACAGGTTACACTAAAAATCTTATCAAAACAAAAATGGATATCAGTCAATCAGCTTATGAATTGCCAAATGCTTATGCTAAGATTGCTGGTAAAGATTTAGAAATCAACACAGAAACAGGTAAAGTTACTAACAAAATAGCTTCAATCAACGTAACTTTCTCACCTCAAGATGGAACATATGAAGGTGATGTGTTTACAACTGAAACTGGTGCTGATGGTGTTGAAAAAACATTTATTACTCCAAGTGAAGAAGGTATCTATACTGTTGAATATTATTTTGAAGATAGTTCAAATCGTCCAACAAAAACATACACAATTGTTGTTGAAAAAGATTACGAAGCTAGTGAATTAAAACTTGCTTCAACTCCAACAATGCCAACAATTGAATTAGGAAAGGAAATTACTTTACCAAAACTTACTGTTAATGCAGGAACTGAAAAGAATGTTGAAGTTGACATTACTTCAATTAAAATTGAAAAAGAAGGCTCAAACGGAGCTATAGCATACGAATTGAAAGATAATAATCTTAAATTTGTTATTTCTCCAGAAAATTTTGGAGTTGAAAATTATAGTGATTTAGTTGGTAACTACCGTATCACATACACAGTTAAAGGTGTTTATCCAGATCAAACATTAACTAAAACATTCAAAGTTGATGGTGTTACAGTTTCAAGCAAGCCAACAATCAAGTTGTCTTACAATTACGATACAACTGAAGAGAATTATAAAGATAAAGTTGTATTTGGTTCAGAAGTTGAATTGGAAGCTGAATATGAAAAGGATTCATCATTTGAACTTCCTGCTGTTTATGTCGAAGACGCTGTTACAACAAATTTCAGTGATTTCAAAATTATTAGAACTATTAGAAAGGGTAGTACTTATTACTACATCGATAACTTAAAATACAATGAAACAACAGGAGATTTTGATCCAGTTGGTTCAGAAGAAAGAGGTTACAATGCTTCTGGTGATGAAAATATTGGTAACCCAACAAAAGCTGTTAAATTTAAATTTAACACAGAAGTTGACTCTAATAAATCAACAACATTCGAAGGAACTTATTATTTAGAATATAGAGTTATTTCAAAACAAGTTAAAGAAAGAGAAAGTGTTCTTTATATGGATGGAACAACAGAAAAATATTCATTTAAAGTTTCAAATTCTGTTTCTGATTACACAAATCCAACTATCAAGATTACAAACTTAAAAGATAGTTACGTTAAGAATTCAGATAAAATTACAGTTAAAGTTAGTTCAAGTGACACTCGTGACACAAGACTTAAAAATGTTGTGTTTACACATGGTGGTTCAACAGGAACAACATTACCAGAAAAAACAACATTTGAAGATTATTTAAAATATGTTGCTAACAACTTAGAAACAACTGGTGGTGAAAAATATTGTCACATTCTTGATGATGAAAGATTAATCAATGGTTGGACAGTTTATGGTGAAGATGATTCAACAGATACAGATTATACTGTTTACCAAGGACTTTCAACTTACTTCAAAAATGTTGAAAAATTAGTTGAAAATGAAACAAAAAATAGTTTTGATTTAGATTTCAAAACTAAAACAGATAAAGTTTATGTTGTTGCTGCAACATTAAACGATGGCGAATTAATCGCAACAGATGAAAAAGAATTAACAATTAAAGATTCAGCAGATTCTAAAGCTCCAGAAATTAAAATCTATGCTAGCAAATTAGATGCTGAAGAATTAAAACAATGGAAAGACGGATCTTCTATTAAAGAATTTAAAGTTGGTCAAGGTGAACAAGTTACATTGCCTAGTGTGTATGTTGTTGATACAGACAAAACATTAAGCTTAAATGTAATGTATTACATTGATTCTCCAGAAAATTCTTATGGAGCAGTTAAATATTTATCTCCAGCTAACAAGAGCTTCTCATATGATAAAGTTGAAATTGAATCTACAGAAACAGAAGTTCAAGTTATTAATGGTGGAACAATCACAACAAGTGCAACTGGTATTTACTATGTTGCTTACACTGCAACAGATGTTGCTGGAAATACAAGTGTTATGTATTTCACATTCGAAGTTGTTGACACTTCTAAACCAGTTCTTTCAGTAGAACCGGTTGCTGACGATGTTACAATCACTGGTAACACAATAACAGCTGCTAGCGGAACAGTTATTGACTTCGAAACAACATTAAAATCAGCAGATGGTAAATTAGATTATTCTAAAGATGGTGAATTTACAATTACTGTTGATGATGGTGGTAAAGGTTTGGATTATCAACCAACTGGAAATAGTCAAAATTCATTTATGTTCAACGATTATGGAACATATGTTATAACTATTACTGGTAAATATACTAGAGATGATGGTGGAGAAACAACAACATTAACTGCTGATAGCAAGGTTATCAAAGTTAATATTGAAAAACAAGCTATTAAATGGTTGGGTGAATTTGATGTTACAGAATATGCTAAAGCTGGAACAACAATTAAATTACCTGATGTAGCAGCAAGCAATGGCGCTGTTGTTGAAGTTAAATATATCGCTCCAGGCGATACTTCTGATGAAGCAGTTATGGCAACTAAGGTTGTTGAAGGTGGATATTCTTATTGGACATTCACAACAAGTGCAGATGCTAAAGGTAAATTCAAAGTAATTTACACTGCAACAACTGAAGATGAAGTTTTAACAAAAGAATTAAGCATTAAAGTTGGTGACTATCAAGCTCCAACATTATCATACAATGCAGGCGAATTAACTCAAAACTTTGTTTATGATGGTGAAAATAGCATTGATTATGTTCTTGAAGTAAACAAGAGAAATAAAACTTTCATTGTTAGAGTTATTAATAATGGAAAAGAAGTTGCTTCTCACAATATTGGATTAGTAATTTCTGATACTGACGACTCATTATCTGGTGGTAATGTAAATATGTCTTGGACTAATTTAGAATATGAATTAACAGGACCTCATGCTACTAAGGGTGAATCATCAACAACTGATAATACAACTAAAACACATTATACTATCAGTGGACCAGGTTCATATAGCTTAAAATTCACAATGAAAGATAGTTATGACAACGTTAACGATAGAGAATCAATTGATTTCAAAGTTGTTACAAAATCAAGTGCTAAAGAAGACAAAGATGGATTAACAGGTGCTATTTTAATTATTATTTCATTAGTTTTATTAGCTGGTGTTATCTTATTCTTCACTTTCACTGGAAAGAAAGAAACAAAGAAAGCTCCAAAAACTAAAGAAGTAAAGGCTAAAGCTGTTAAAGTTGCTCCAGAAACAACTAAAACAGAAGAAGTTGTTGAAGAAAAAGTTGCTGAAACTACTGAAGAAAAAGTAGAAGAAGTTGCTCAACCAGAAGAAACAACTGAAGAAGTTGAATCAACTGAAGAAACAACTGAAGCTGTTGAAGAAAGAGTTGATGAAGAACCTAAAACAGGTGACGTTGAATAATAATAAAAAAATCTCACAGACGTGAGATTTTTTTTGTTTTAATTTATAAAAAAGAAAACTATTTAAGTTTTCTTTTAAGTTTTGCTATTTCTTCACGAAGATTAATTGCTGTTTCAAAGTCAAGTTGACTTGCAGCTGTATTCATCATACCTTTAAGTTGTTCGATTTTCTTTGCTATATCTTGCTTAGACATATTTTCTTGTTTATCTTCCATTCTAATTTTCAAACTATCAACAACTGCTTTTTTAATTGTCATAGGTTTAACATTATGTTCAATGTTATATGCCATTTGTTTTTCTCGTCTTCTGTTTGTTTCTTCTATTGCAAATTTCATACTATCTGTTATTTTATCT
>JBGVFL010000005.1:0-13512 GCA_045120995.1 Candidatus Onthoplasma sp.
TGTTAGTTATAACACTAATGACCCTAATGCTGAAGAAGATGCTGGAACACACACAAATAAAATTATTGATTACATTAACAATGCAAGCAATGAAAAAGCTTTAACTGCATTGTTTAATGGAACACTCAATAAAACTCCAGAAGTTAAAACTGGCAAAGAACAAACAATTCCATCAAATTCAGGATTTTATGTTAGATATCGTTATGGTAAAGAACAAAAATTAAATTATAATGGAACTTCTGTATCTTATGATGATTTAGTGTTTACAGTTTTAAAAGATGCTAATGTTGTTAATGTTTATATTGTTGAAGATTCAGCTAGATCTAATAAATATACTTATTATTATGTTTTAGAAGCTGATTTCGAAAATTTATATAATTACCTTAACGATAATTTTAATCACGCAAATTAAAAAAATCACCCGTAAGGGTGTTTTTTTTGTTTGGTATAAAATAAAAAAGACTTGCTTAACAAGTCTTTATTTTTGAAGTTTTTTGATATAGTTAATAACATCTCCAACAGTTTTCATTGCAGCGATGTCTTCATCTGGTAAAGAAACACCAAACTCGTCTTCAAAAGCCATAATTAATTCAACAACATCAAGACTATCCGCACCTAAATCTTCAACAAGGCGAGAAGTTGTTGTAATTTGATCTTTTTTCTTACATAATTTATCCGCAATTAGATCAATTATTTTGTTTTCCACAATTGCCTCCTATATAAATTTATAATACATTAAAAACCATAAAAAGTAAAGTGATTATTTCATAAAGTTTATATTTGCGTTATAAGTTGCTTATTTTTTAACAAAAATAGCTTAAAAGTGTTTTAATTTGACATCTTTTTTTAAGTTTAATTAATTTGTTCTATGTTAAAATTTAATTATGAAAATTTATTATGAAGTAAATGTGGAAGAAGTTCGAAAAATTATCATAGCTAAGGCAATATATCAAAAGGTTTTGTTAATTTATGATGAAACAACATCTAAAACAGAAATTGATGAGATTTATGAACAAATAAAAGATATTTGTATTTATAATCGGCAAAATATTCATACACTTGATATGAATGAGGTTTATAATGGTTATAGACTTCTCATTTTTTATTGCTCAGCAGAGAACTTTTTGAAAAATTCTTTTGATAGATCGGAATTTGTTAACATTTATTGTGTTAAGGATCGTTGGTTTCTCCCATATTTTTTATCTGTTAAAAATGAACTCTTATTGAACGATAAAAATTATTTAATGATAGAAAATAAAGATGTTGACATTTCAATTATAGCCAGTTTAAATTTCAATATGTTTTATAATTATTTGTTAAATTTAATTAATGGAGAAGACTATTATAAATTTTCATATTCGCCAAAGGAAATTACTCAGCAGAATATAATTTCTTATTTAAACAACTTAAATAGCAATATGATATTTTTAGATATAGACATATTAAAACAGCAAGGTATGAATTATAAAGATTTATTTATTATTGATATTATGATACTTGATGCTATGATTTTATTTTTTGAATCTATAAAAAACAATGAAGTAATGATGGTTGATGTTTATAAGGCATCGAAGATTGATTTTGATAAGATCGACAAGTTTTATAAGTTTTCAAAGAATGTAAACTTATTAAATTTAATCATTTTAAACTATAACTGCTTATATAACTATTGCTTAAAAACAAAAGAAAATGTTTTAGAACTGATGAAACTTTGTGATGTTGACTATTTAAATATTGATGAATTGTTTGAGAAATTAAAATTATATTCAAAAAACGACAATGATGTAATGGGTTATATGTATTTTTATAATATTTTTGGAGTTTAAAAAACGTAAATCAGCAATATAATTTAATATGAAGAAAATTATAGTTGTTATTATTATGTTTTTAATAATTTTGAATTGTTCTAAGAATGAAAAGCAATTTAGTTTATTGAGTTATTTTTCCGGAGAATATATTGCTTATACCTCAGTTAATGGTGGAGAGGATTGTGTTGATTTAGGATTTTGTTATGTTAATACAAAACCAGTAAAAGATTGTGTTATTGGTGAAAGTATAACTATTGAAGATTGTGAGGTTTCGTCAGCATTATTAAAACTTAATGCTAGAGTTGTTAAAACCGAATATCTAGAAAATGGAACAACTGTTATATATGCTTTTTCTAATCTAATAAATGAAAAAGTTGATGTATTTGGCAAAAATGTTAACATTCAAATGGCAATTAAAGATAACAGAACAATAATCGGTTGGCCATTAATACTTGGAAGTTTTTAAACAAAAACACATCATATATGTATAAAATTTTGATTTATGTCTAATATTTTCACAGTGGAGGAAAATTATGGACAAAACAAAATTAAAACAAAAGAATAATTCATTGATTAGTTATATTTATGCGGCAATTATTGCAGCGTTAATTATTGCTTGTGCTGTTGTGATAGCGGTTGTTAGCACAAATACAAAATCAAATGCAAATGTTGGTAGTGACGATACTCAATTAGTGGCAGCTCAAACATTTGTAGTCCCAATGAAAAACGCTACAGTTGCAAAAGATTATTCGGGAAGCGAACTTCAATATAATGAAACACTAAAACAATGGGAAATTCATAAAGCAATAGATTTTATAGCTGGAGAAGACTTGAATGTTTATTCGGTTGCCGATGGAACAGTTTCAAATGTTTATACAAATTATCTTGAGGGTACAGTTGTTGAAATTTCTCATAAAGATGGAGTCATTTCAGTTTATAAATCTTTGAGTAAAGATGTTAAAGTTTCAATTGGCGATAAGATTGGTGCTGGTAGTGCTATTGGAACAGTTTCTGAAAGTATGGCATCAGAATTGAAGGTTGGTTCTCATTTACACTTTGAAATGCTAAAAAATGGAGTTAAGATAAATCCTAATGATTATTTGGATTTAGGGAATAAATAAAAAGATGGACATAAAGTCCATTTTTTTAAACTATAAAACTAGTTTGAACAGGTGAATAAGTATTCAACCAATCTGTTGGGGCAGTTGTCCACACCGCATTGGCAGCATTATTTGCTTTTTGAATGGTTTCAACAATAACATTTACATTAAATGTTTTATTGGCGTCGTCGTTTGTTAGTGAAGTTGGAACAATAACTTTTGTGATAAAATCAATAGTTGAATTTGCAATAACACTACCATTATAATAATAATATTCATCATCACCTTGAACCCAAGCATCTGTTGTTGTTGCTTCAACATTTGTTGTTGCACCATCAGTATTTGAGATTGTGAGTTTTGCACGCATTAATGCTTCTGTCATTTCAGCTGGTGCTTCAATACCTATTGGCTGGGTAAATTCGTCTCCGGGAAGTGCGTCGCTACTAAAAGTTAATGTGCTAGCAGAAGCTCCACCTTGTGTTATTGAAATTGTAACGGGATCACCTAAAGTGATGTCTCCGGCTACAGTTGATGTTGCAGTAAAGTAAGCCAAAGCAACTCCAATAGAAATAGTTGCTATTAATAATACAGATAGTGTGATTATTGCAATTGTTGAGCCAGAAACTTTTTTTCTTGTTTTTTGGATTGCCATAAAATTCTCCTTTTGATAGTTGTATTTTATGGAAGTTTAAAAATTTTATTCAAAAAAATTATAATAAATGGAAATAAAAAAACCACCTTATTCAAGGTGGTTTAAATTATAAAGTTGTTTTAGTTCCTTTGATTTTTGTTGTGTATTTAGTAACTTTATGAGTTTGTTTACTCAATTCTGTTAATTGTTCTTCATATTCTGAGTAACCAGTGTTAGAAGTGTAAGTTTCATTTGAATTTGCAGGATAAACTTTATCAAACATCATATCGAAATAAGTTTTCTTTGTTAGAGGGTTGATTATTTTAGTATATAAGTTATATGCTTCATCATTTTCTCTATTTTCTGTTTCAATATAAACTTTATTGATATCTCCATGTTGAATATCAAATGAATCAACATTTCCAACATAGTAAATTAAGTGAATTCCATATTCTGTTATACACATATTATTAAGGTTTTCAAGGTCAACAGTAGACATATTTCCAGCTTTTCCTTCCATAACCTTTTCACCATCTTTATTTTCACCAGTCATTAATAAAATTGCTTCATTGTTGAATTCTTCAACCATTGCGCTGAAACCATTAGTTCCAACAACATAAGGCATTCCTTGACTTAATGTTGCAGTGTCGCCTGTGTATTTAAACATATATTGAACAAACGCAGACATTCTAGCAGCTTCTGAACTATAATTACCATTTTTAATTTCGTTATATTCAGCAAGAACTTCTGTTAAAGATTTTTCTTCAGCATCTTCAGGAACTAAACCTGTTTCAAGATCTCTAGCTTTTAATGTTAATGAAGTTACAATGTTCTTATAAAGAGTATCTTTATCTTCACCTTTATAGCCTTCGAGTTTGCTTAGATTGTCTTTAATGCTATCAAAACTGATTAAAGTGTGAATAAAGTAACCAAATTGAGCATCTGTTTCAGGGTGATAAAGAACTGAGTTTCCGTCTGTTCCAATATCTTTCATTTTATTTTGATAAGCTTTATGGTTGTTTTCATAAAGGTTGTAGTTTAAAGTTGCAAGATATTGATATTCAGATTTGATTTTTTCAAGACTTAAAGTTTCATTTTTAAGGAAATTTACTCTAATATTTTCTAAATATTGAGTTTTAAGTTGACTTTCATAAGTTCTTTCAAAATATCTATTGAATAAATCTTCAGTTTCCCTATTGAATTTTTTGCCGTTTTCATCTCTCAAGTAATATTCATAATTAATTAAATCTTTTGCCATTAAAGTTTTAACTGTATTGAAAATTGCTGTTGCGTTTTCTTTTTCAGTTAATGTTAAATCATCTAACAAATGTTCAAAGTATTTAGCTTTAATTTCTAAAGCAATATTATTTGATCTAAAATCTGTTAAATATTGAGTATCAATAAGATTTTCGAAGATAGTTTCGTCTTCATCTACAACATATTCGATATAGTATTCATTATATTCTTTTGAGTAAGCAGTAACTTCATCTGTTATTTCTTCATAAGTTGAATCTGTGTAGTAAGCTGTTTTAACAGTGTATTTAACTTCAGCTCTTGGAGTATAAGTGTAATCTTTAAGCTTATAAGCTGTTTCGTTTGAAGTTTCTTCTGTTTCAACATCTTCTTCATCTTTAATATTTAATATTTTCTTTGCTGTTTTGATGTAAGATGTCATTTGTTCGTCAGTTGAATCAAAGATTTGTTGAACAATAGAATTAACTTGGTAAGGAGTTGGCTTATAAGTTGCTTCGTTATCGAGAGCATATTGATATAAAGCTTCCCTGTTAATTAAAAGGTCAAGAGTTTCTTTAAGAGCCTCTTTTTCACTTTTTCCCATTTGTTGAACATAATAGGTGTTACCATAATTGTTATAAGCATTTAACAACTCAAAACGAGTTATTTTTGTTTCATCAACTTTTGCTAAAACTTCGTTGAAGTATTTAACACGGTCGATTGAAAAAGTTGCACAACCTGCAAGGCTGCAAGTTATAATCATTAAAAAGCAAATTAATAAAGCTGAGAATTTTTTCACGATAGGTCTCCATTTCAGTATAAATTTTAGTTTTTATTATTAATATAATAATTCTTGACTATTATAATTGATTTTATAATAAAAGGCAAGAGATTTTGTGTGGTTAAGCATTCAAAAATTCAATAAAATAGTTCAATCCGCCCTGAATTGTGAAATTTTTTGGGTCAATGAAAATTGTTGGTTGAGTTGTGTTCTCAAACTTGAAATAATTAAACCTAGCAATTTTCTTAATTAGACCGTTAATTTCAATATCATCATAGAAAGTTATTGCCATTCTTGTTTTAGTTATTGTAATGAGTTTTACTTTTTGTTTTATCCCAATAGCTTTTAAAAGAGATATATTAGTTAATTGATAAATTTCTTGAGGAAGTTTGCCATATTCATTTAAAAGGCTGTTTAAAACATTTCTTGCACTATCTTTGTTTGAGATGTTTGAAATTTTAGCAATCATCTTTAATCTTTCTGTTTCATCGGCAACAAAAGTGTAAGGGATTTTTGATGATAAGGTTATATCTATCTTAATATCGCGGTCCGTTTCAACTTTTTCACCCTTTAAACGCCTCAATGTTTCGTTTAATAGTTTAGAATACATTTCGTAACCAATTTTAATCATATGCCCGTGTTGAGTTTTTCCTAAAAGTTCACCAGCTCCACGAATTTGAAGGTCTCTCATTGCTATTTTAAAGCCACTTCCAAGGTCGGAATTTTCTGCAATTGCTTGAAGTCTTGCAGTGCTTTCTTCTGTTAAAATTTTCTCTTTATTGTAAGTGAAATAAGCATATGCTTGTTCTTGATTTCTTCCAACCCTTCCACGAAGTTGATGCATTTGGCTTAAACCAAGCTTGTCGCTATCAATAACAATTAATGTGTTTGCTTTTGGTAAGTCAACTCCATTTTCTATTAGCGTTGTTGAAACAAAAACATTTGTTTCTCTATCATAAAGTCGTTTAATTGCATTTTCAAGGGCTGTTTCGCTCATTTGTCCGTGTGCAACATCAAATCTTGCATTAGGATTTTTAAGGTTCTCACTTAATTGGTTTGCAAGTTTATAGATTTGTTCAATGTTATTATAAACAATTAATACTTGACCGCCCCTGTTGATTTCATCGTTTATTGCATTTAAAACAATGTCTTCGTTGTATCCCATAACATAAGTTTTAACTGGCAAGCGATTCACTGGAGGGGTATTAATTATGCTTATATCACGAATAGACATTAAAGACATACTCAATGTTCTTGGAATTGGGGTTGCGGATAAGGTTAAAACATTAACATTATTCTTAATTTCTTTTATTTGTTCTTTTGCTTTAACGCCAAATCTTTGTTCTTCATCTAAAATAAGAAGACCCAAATCATTAAATTTAATATCTTTTGATAACAAACGGTGAGTTCCACAAATAACGTTGATTCTTCCGTCTTTAAGATCTTCAATTATTTGCTTTTGTTCTTTGGTTGAAACAAAACGATTAATCATTTCAACATTTATTCCAAAATCCTTAACACGATTTTTAGCTGTCATATAGTGTTGAAGACTTAATATTGTTGTTGGAGCAAGAATAGCAACTTGTTTTCCAGCCATAATGGTTTTAAACATTGCTCGCATTGCAACTTCGGTTTTGCCAAAACCAACATCTCCACAAATTAATCGGTCCATCACTTTTCCGGACGTCATATCATTTTTTATATCTTGAATTGCGTTCAATTGATCGTTGGTTTCTTGGTGGCCGAAAGCTTGTTCAAATTCTGTAAACATATAGTCGTCTTCAGGATATTTAAAACCTTTAACGGATTTACGTTTTGCATAAAGCTCTAAAAGTTCTTGGCTCATATCTTCAATGGATTTTTGAGCTTTTAATTTTTGGGTAAAGAATTCTTTCCCGCCGAGTTTGTTTAAATTTGTTGCAACACCATTTGACATATATAATGATAAACAGTCTGCATTTTCATAAGGAACATAGAGAGTGTCACCACCACGATAAAGAATCTTGAAGAATTCTTTTTCAACACCATTAGTTTTAATTGTTATTATGCCTTCGCATTTTCCAATTCCGTGAGTTGAGTGAACAACATATTCGCCAGCCTTAGGTAAATATTTAACAGTTTGCTTTTTATCTTGCTTAAATTCCTTTTTATGTGCAAAGTTTGTTGAACCGATATAAAATTTATCTTCATCTTCAAAACAGATGTTGTAAGGAATTTTAAGGGTTGTTAAGATTAACCCTGTTGAATTTTTGTTTTCACTAAAAGGAACATTTGTTTCTGAGAATATTTTTTTAATTGAAGAATATGTGTCTAAAGATGAAAGGCAAAGATAGATTTGCTTAGATTTATATTTATTTAATTCAATTTGAAGTGCCGGAAGGTTATATAAGAATGAAGAAAAAGAAACTGTTTTAAAATCTAAGTTTAAAATGTTTGAATTGAATTTGAATTTTAAATCAATATTATTTAAATTTGAATTATCAAAAAATGTTAAAAAATTCGCAAAAAATGTCAAAAAATCGTTAAAATTTAATATTTTTTCATTATTTTTATATTTTTTTATTAATTTTTCGCTCTTAAATATGTCAATTTTATTATAAAAATCATTATAAATATTGTTGTAAATTGTTTCAAATTGTATAGGATTTGATATAATTATAGGGTAATTAATTTCAGAAAAAGTTTTAATTGAACTAATAAAAGGGTATAAGAATTCAAGAGGAATATCGCCATCTTGATCAATAATGTTAATAAGGTCAAATACTAAATTATTTTCAAGTTTTAATTCATTGAGTTCTTTTAGAGCTTTATTTTTTTCGTTTTCTGTTAATAATAAAATTTTATTTGGAACAATATCAATAGAATTCAAATGATTTATTTTTTCAAAAGTTAAAAAATCAAAAGAATAAATTTCGTCTAAATTGGTGTCAAAAAAATCAAGACGAGTTGGGTTTTCGTCTGTTATGTTGAATATGTCTAAAATATCGCCTCTTCTTGAAAATTCACCAGCAGAAGTTACGCTTTCAACTTTCTTATAGCCAATGTTGATTAATGAACTTTCAATTGACGATAATTCATAATCATTACTTTTGTTTAATGTTAAAATATTACTTTTGAAATTGTTTAAATCGGGAAGAAATGAAAAAAGAAGATTTGGTGTGCTTATAATAATTGTATCTTCAACACAAAGTTTGTATATTGCTTTTAATAGGTCAATTTTATTTTCATTACTTTGAAATTTTGATAGTGTGAAAGGCTTTGTGAATTCATCAATTAGAACATTAGATTTTGATAGGGCGTCTAACTGTTGTTTCATTTGTCTAGCCTTTTCAATGTTTGGAGCTAAATAAAGAGCTTTTCCAATTTTACTTAAAATTGAGCCTTGTTCACCGAGTCCAAGATTGCTACAAAAGATTGGAGATTTGCCGATGTTGTTAATTAAATCGTTGTGTCTTGACATAATTCACCATCAATAAACTTTTTTATTAATTCATATGCTTTTTCGTATGATTCCTGCATTATTGGTTGGCTAGCTTGATCAACAACAGAAAGAACATAGTCTGCTAAATTCATTGAAGTATCTCTTCCTATTCCAATTCTTAATCTAGGAGTTATTCCAACCTTATTAACAATATCTCTTAATCCGTTGTGCGTTCCGGCTGAACCTGCTAATCTAAAACGGAGTTTTCCTTTTGGTAGATCAATATCGTCAAAAACAATTAAAATTTCACTAAGTGGGATTTTAAAATATTTCTTTAATTCGTAAACGCTGTCCCCACTTAGGTTCATATATGTTTGAGGTTTTGCAACAATAAAGTCATCACCTTTAGCGATTTCAGCTTTGCATTTTGTTGTTGAAAACTTTAAACCTTGTTGTTTAACAAAAAAATCAACAGCATTAAATCCTGTGTTGTGATATGTTTTTGTATATTTACCTTCTGGATTTCCTAATCCAACTATTAACTTCATAAAAACTCCTTAAATTTAAAATAACATAAAACACATTTTTCAAGTATGATTTGGAGAATTGAACTAAGTTTTTTATTATTTGCTACCGGGATTTTCTAAAACTAGAATCTATTTTATATTATGATTATATCATAAAAAGTTAAATTTTCAATAGTTTTAATTAAATAAATTGTTTTTAAAAATTTTTCAACATTTTTCTAGTTATATATTGACAAATTACAACTTCAATGATAATTTTTTGTTAAGAGGTAAATTGTGGCAGATAAGAAAAGAGCGAAAAAGATTGATAGAAGAAATAATAGAGTTATTGTAGATGTGGGTGTTGAAAACTTTAATGATTATGTTGGTAGATACACCGGTAAAAGACTTTTTCTGCGTCTTGTTCACGGAAGAAAAATTAAGCCTTGCGGAAGAGAATGTAGGGAATATGGTCGTTTAATTGCAAATGAGTTTACTAATCATTCTTCTTTTGAAAACTTTACTGAATTGATGAATGATGAAGAATTTGTTTTAGAAATTGCAAAAACATCAAGAAATCCCGCTGAATGTTCAATATATTTTTATGACTATGTGAACATTCATTTAAAAAGAAGAAAAGATTTTAGATTGAAGTTTTTAAAGGCAATTTATTTAAATGAAAATGTTTATAAATTAAAAGATGTGGAAACGATAGTTCAATATCTAGAAATGGAAAAAGAAAATGAATTAATTTTGGCAGATCTGGAATTTAGAAAGCTTTTTGAAGAAAGAATATCCAACCTCGATTATAGAGAAGAATTAGACTATCATTGCTCGGGCGAGGATAAAAAAGAATTGCGAGAGTTTAAGATTGGTGCGAATGATAAAAAAGTTTTATTTGACAATATAAATAAAGGATTGACTGAAATTTTAAGCACATTTACTGTTGGAAAGAAAGTTGATTTCTTTGAAGAACCAGAAACTTATTATGAATATTTAGCTTATCAAGCAAGAAGATAATAAAAAAAATCTCTAGAGATAGAGATTTTTTTTGTTTTAAATTTTGTTTAATTCTTCAATCATTTTGTGTTTATCCATTTTTTGACCAATGAAAACAAGTTTAATCATTCTGTCGCCATAAACTTCGTCCCAATCTTTTCTAAACTTTTCGTCCATTAAAAGAAGTTGTTGAACCTGTTCACGAGGATATGTTGCATACCAAGGTCCGTTTTCAGTAAGCATTTTTTGTTTTCCGGCTTGTTCATAAATGAAAGACATTTTATTATCATCACTAAAATAAACCAACCCTTTAGTTCTAATTAATTGTTTTCCCCAATCTCGAGATACAAATTCTTCAAATTTTAATCTATCGAAAGGTTTTCTTCTAAAGTAAACAAATGTTGAAATGCCATATTCTTCAGTTTCTCCGTGGTCGTGATTATGACAGTGACAGTGTTCGTGGTGGTGATGATGTTTGCAATGCTCATTGTGGTGAGTGTGACCATTTTCATCTTTGTGACAGTCGCAATCGTGATGTTCGCTTTCACATTCTTCACAATGACAATCTTCATCGTGATGGTGGTGATGATGGTCGTGTTCTTCTTCAACATCTTTATCAATTTCTTGATACCAACCAGCTGAAGTTAAAACATTTTCCATATCAAAAAGGTTTGTGTCTAAGATGTCACTAATTTCAACATTAGAGAAATTTGTTTCTATTAATTTTGCTTTTGGTTGAAGATTTCTAATTATCTTTTTAACTCGAGCGAGTTCTTCCGGTTTAACTTCATTGATTTTGTTCATTATTAAGATGTCGCAAAATTCAATTTGTTGAATAACAAGGTTTTCAATGTCTTCATCATCGATGTTATTTTTAACAAGTTCATCTCCACAACCAAATTCTTGAACCATTCTTAAAGTGTCTACAACGCTCACAACAGCATCAAGTTTACAATATTTTGGCATATTGTTTGCCTCAAAACTTTCAGTTAAGAAGTTTAAGGTTTGAGCGATTGGAATTGGTTCACAAATGCCACTAGCTTCAATAATAATATGGTCAAATTTTCTTTGCTTTACAATGTCGTGGATTTGTTCAATAAGATCTTGGCGCAATGTGCAACAAATACAGCCGTTTTGAAGAGCAACTAAACTTTCTTCACGTTTATTTACAATGCCGCCCTTTTCAATAAGATCGGCATCAATATTAACTTCACCAATATCATTGACGATAACTGCACACTTATAACCTTTAGTGTTTGTTAAAATATGGTTAAGTAAAGTTGTTTTCCCACTTCCTAAATATCCTGTTACTAAGGTAATTGGAATTGTTTTAAATTGTTCCATTTTTGTTCTCCTTTATCTAAATATGAATATGATTATATCACTTTTTTGAAAAATTTAAATAGGTTTTAACAAAAATTTCAAAAAATCTTCAAAAAGATTAAGAAATATGTTATTATGTTGATATGAATATGAAAATTTTATCTCCTGCTGGTGATATGGAAAGTTTAAAAGCTGCTGTTTTTAATGGTGCAGATGAAGTATATTTGGGTGTTAAGGATTTCAATGCAAGAAACATTGAGGGTTTTTCTCTGCAAACCCTTAAAGAAGCTGTTGAATTTGCTCACATTTTTGATGTTAAAGTTAATTTGACAGTTAATATTTTGTTTAAAGATGATGAAATGCAGTCTGTGTTAGATTTGATTGTTGATGCTTACAATATTGGTGTTGATGCTTTTATTATTCAAGATGTAGGGCTTGCAAATTTAATACATAAACACTATCCACAAATTGAAATGCATGCTAGCACTCAAATGGGAATCCATAATCTTGAAGGTGTTAAAGAAATTGAAAAACTTGGATTTAAGCGTGTTGTTTTATCAAGAGAAACTCCTCTAAATGAGATTAAAAGAATTAGAAATAACAGCTCAATAGAAATTGAATATTTCTGTCAAGGAGCCCTTTGTGTTGCTTTTTCTGGAAACTGCTATTTAAGTTCATATCTTCACGATGCGAGTGGTAATCGTGGGAAATGTAAGCAACTATGTAGACTTCCATATTCTTTTAGATGTAATAACAAGGAAATAAAGAACGGATATTTGTTAAGTGCGAAAGATTTCAATATGCTCAACAATCTTAAGGACTTGCAAGAATCTGGTGTTGATGTTTTGAAAATTGAAGGTAGGGCTAGAAGACCTTATTACGTTGGCGTTGCAACTAAAATTTATAAGCAAGCATTGAATAATGAAAAGTATGATTTAGAAGAATTGATGCTAGGTTTTAACCGTGGCTACACTCCAGGATATTTAAATGGCAATGGAAATATAATTTCAAACAAACAAAACCATATAGGAATTAAAATTGGTCAGGTTGAAAAATTTAAATCGGGTAAAAAATTCAATGAAATATTCATTTCTAGCGATAGGGCAATTTCACCAAAATCAGTTTTAAAATTTATTAATGGAAATGATGAGATTGTTTTAACAGCATACGATATACAAAAAAATAATCAACTTTATAGAATAACAACAACTCAAAAAGTTGATATTAAATATGAAGTTTATTTAATAAGTGATTTTGAAAAAGAAGAAGCTGTTTTAAAAGAAACAAGAAAAAGGAAAATTAGAATAAATGTTGTTGCAAAAGAGAATAAGCCTGTTAAAGCTTCTTTTGTTTTAAAAGGAGAAGAATGTGTTGTTGAAGGGGAAATTTGTTCCGTTGCGAAAACACAATCTTTAACAATTGAAGATTTAAAAAGCAATTTCTCAAAAAGTGATTTATTTGAAGTTAATTTAGAGTGTGATTTGGGAAATGTGTTCTTGCCAAAGAAACTATTAAATGAATTTAGAAGATCTGTTTTTGAAAAAATAAAAAATGTTTTAATTGAAAATAAAAGAGAAAAATTAAATAAAATTAATTTAAAATTAATAAAAAATAATAAAAAATGCAAAAAACTTAATGATTTTATTGAAATTTTTAATAATTTTAACAATTTTTTCAATAAAAATAATGCTGTAAAAGAAAAAAATATTA
>JBGVFL010000006.1:0-7695 GCA_045120995.1 Candidatus Onthoplasma sp.
AATATTCAAAATATAAAACCAGTATGACGTCTTTTATTACTTCATTGATGGTTAAAAAAGATTTACAAAAATATTTTACAAATTTTGAAAAAGTAAAAGAAGTTGTAAAAGGTTTGGATGAATATGATTTTGAAATGACAAGCAAAAAGGTTGCGGTTAATCAGATTAAAACGGTTGATCTTGATAAAATTATTAAAAATCTTTCAGAGCAAAATATCGATGTTGTCAAAGAAATGGCAAAGAAACATCGCAATATTTATACCCTTAAAAAGGGAATCAACACTGAAGCTTAAATTTAATTGTTGACATAAATCATACTTTGGCACAACCTGCCATAATAAGAAATGAATGAAAAAAACAAAACTTTATAGAATTAAATTAAATACCAAAAAAGGATTATTAGCACGGAAGAAATATTGTTTTTATTGATAAAAAAGACTAAAGATCTGATTGAAGACTCAAATGAAGATGATACATTATTTTTATAAAACAATGAATAAATTTATTAAAAACACTTGCAAATATATTTTGGTTGTGATATAATGCGTATGTTATTGGCGGTCCGCTGCGATCCAACGCAAGAACGTCAAGTTTAGGAGGTAACAAATGAATATTATCGACCAAATCGAAAAAGAGCAATTAAGAAATGACCTCGCTTCTTTTAATATTGGAGACACCGTACGTGTTATGGTTAAAGTCAAAGAAGGCGAAAAAGAACGTATTCAAGCATATGAAGGCGTTGTAATTGCAAAGAAAGGAAGTAGCATTCGTGAAACTTTCACTGTTAGACGTGTGTCTTTCGGTATCGGAGTTGAAAGAACATTCCCTCTTCACTCACCAAGAATTGATAAAATAATCGTTGTGAGAAAAGGTAAAGTTCGCAGAGCTAAAATCTACTATATTAGAAACCTTTCAGGTAAGGCCGCAAAAGTTAAAGAAGTTAGATAATTTGCGGAAATTAGATTTGAAACAAAAAGAGCATCAAATGGTGCCCTTTTTTATTTTACATTTTATCGAACAAATGTTTGATAAACTCTTGACAAAAGTTTCCAAATTTTGTAAATTAAAAATAAGAGAGGGAAAATATGTTAGCTAAAATCTTATCATATGGATTAACAGGAATAACAGGTTATCCTGTCGATATTGAAATTGATGTTAATGCTGGAATTCCGGGCTATGATGTTGTTGGCCTTGCTGATACTGCAATTAAAGAAAGTAAATCAAGAGTTAAAGCAGCTATTAAGAATTCTGCATTTAATTATCCAATCAATAAAATTATCATAAATTTAGCTCCGGCAGATACAAAAAAAGAAGGAAGTATGTATGACCTTCCAATTGCTTTGGGAATTTTAGTTGCGCAAGATTTAATTAGCAATAAAGATATTAAAGATTTCGTTGTTTTAGGTGAGTTAAGTTTAAATGGTGAAATTAGAAAAATTAATGGAATTTTACCAATGTTAATTAGTGCAAAGCAGATGGGATACACAAAGTTTATTATTCCTAAAACAAATGCAATGGAAGCTTCATTTATAGATGGCATTGAAGTTTATGCAATGGAAAACTTAAAGCAAGTTGTTTCTCACTTAAAAGGTGAAATTCTTGTTGAGAAAAATGATAGCAAAACCTTTGAAAGTGCACTGAGAGAACACAATTTTAAACACGATTTTATGTATGTTAAGGGTCAAGCAAGTGCAAAGCGTGCAATGGAAATCGCTGCGGCGGGAGGTCATAATATTTTGCTAATTGGTCCACCAGGAGCTGGTAAAACAATGCTTGCAAAATGCTTTCCTTCAATACTTCCTGATTTAACATTTGAAGAGAGTTTAGAGGTAACAAAAATTCATAGTGTTGCAGGAGTTCTAGATCCAACAAAAGGTATTGTTATTGAAAGGCCATTCCGTTCGCCGCATCATACTGCAACATTAATTGCTTTAGCTGGTGGAGGAATGAAGGCTAAACCAGGTGAAATAAGTCTTGCACACAATGGGATTTTATTCCTTGATGAAATGCCAGAATATTCAAGAAACACAATTGAGACTCTTCGTCAACCAATGGAAGACCGATTCATTACTGTTGCAAGAAATGCATTAACAGTTCAATATCCCGCCAACTTTGTTTTAGTTTCGAGTATGAATCCATGTCCTTGTGGGTATTATGGAAGCAGTTCGCAACCGTGCAAATGTACACCGGCAGCAATTCATAAATATTTATCGAAAATTAGTGGCCCATTAATGGATAGAATTGACCTTCATATTGAGGTTGATGCTATTAATTATGAAGAACTAACTCAAAGAGAACTTGAGGAACCTAGCTGTGAAATAAAAAAGAGAGTAAACAAAGCGAGAAGTGTTCAGCTTGAGAGATTTAAAAACTCGAAAAATTATTCAAATTCACAAATGGGTGAAAAAGAATTTAAAGAATATTGTGCGTTGGATAAAGAGTGTACAGACATCTTAGAATTGGCTTTTAAAAAACTTAATTTAAGCGCTAGAGCGTATAATAGAATTTTAAAAGTTGCGAGAACTATCGCTGATTTAGAGGGGAGCCAAAACATTAAAAAGCCTCATATTTTAGAGGCAATTCAATATAGGTCCTTAGATAAAAAGTATACGGTGTAATATGACAAATCAAGATAAAAATATATTATGGTTAGATTTGTTTGATTTTCTAGCATATGGGAAGAAAATTAAACTTCTAGAAACAATAAAAAAATCAGAAAGTTTAAGAGAAAAGTTTTTAAATTCTTTAGAAATTAAAGAGATATTAACCAATGAAGAATATAATAAAATGGCACTATGTTTGAGTGATGAATTTTTAAATAGGCACTTAAGAGAATATGAAAAAGCCGGTATTGAATTAATAACTTTTAATAATTCAAACTATCCATACATTCTAAAAGAAATTAGTAGCCCACCGTTATGCTTGTATTGCAAAGGAGATGTTTCTCTTCTTTCTTCACAATGTTTTGCTGTTGTTGGAACAAGAAAACCAACAGATTATGGAATTGTTGTAACAAAACAATATTGTAAAGAGATATCTAAACATATGACAATTGTATCAGGTTTAGCAACAGGTATCGATACAATCGCCCATAAAACAGCTTTAGAAGAAAATGGAAAAACAATTGCTGTTTTAGCGAGTGGTTTAAATTATATATATCCACAGACTAATTATAATTTAGCGAAAGATATCGAGAAAACAAATTTATTAATAAGCGAATATCCTCCAAATACAAAGCCTCAACCTTACTATTTTCCAATTAGAAATAGAATTATTGCCGGATTAAGTAAAGGTGTTTTAGTTCCCGAAATGGGAGAGAAGAGTGGAAGTATGCATACAGTTAATTATGCAATAGAGTTTAATAGAGATTTGTTTATTGTTCCAGGAAGAATTAATTCTCCAATGAGTAAGGGTTCTAATGCTTTAATTAAAAATCTTCAAGGGTGTATAACAACTTATCCAGAAGATGTTTTAAACACTTATAATTTAGCAAAACAAGAAAAATCTCAAACACAACAATTGGATATAAATTCTCAGATGATTTTATCTTTTATTGAAACAGAAAAAAGAACTTATCAAGAAATTTTAGATTATACTAAATTATCAGCAAACGAACTCAATTCACTGCTCATCTCATTGGAACTAGAGGGGTTATTGGTAAAACTTGCAAACAATAGTTATATTATGGCATAAATTAATTATGCCATTTTTTATTTAACAAAATCTTTTAATAAATTTCATAATTTTTGTAAAAATAGGTTGTTTGTTTTTATTAAATTTAGTATAATAAACCTTGATTGTAAGGAGAAGTATGAAGTTAGTATTTATAGAAGGACCAGGTAAAAGAGATACAATTGCAAAATATTTAGGGAGCGAATATGTTGTGTTCCCAACGAAAGGACACGTTAGAGATCTTCCAGCAAAAAGTTTTGCAATAGACCTAAAAAATAACTACGAACCAACATACGAAATTATTCCAGAAAAAAAATCTTTAGTTGCAGATATGAAAAGAAAAGCTGCAAATGCAGAAGCTATTTATCTAGCAACCGACCCGGATAGAGAAGGTGAAGCAATTGCTTGGCATTTAGCAACAATTTTAGAATTAGATAAAGATGCTATGGTTAGAACAGCATTCAATGAAATCAGTAAAAAAGCTGTTAATGAAAGCATAAACAACCCAAAACCATTAAATTATGATTTAATTAACGCCCAACAAGGCCGTCGTGTTTTAGATAGAATAGTGGGTTACCAATTAAGCCCATTATTATCAAAGAAAATCACTGGTAAATTAAGTGCGGGACGTGTTCAATCTGTAACACTCAAACTTATTGTAGATCGTGAGGAAGCAATTCAAAATTTTATTCCAGAAGAGTATTGGAATATTTCGGCACAATTGAGCAAGGAAAATAAAAAATTTAAAGCAGATTTAATTCAATTTAAGAATAAAAAAATTGAAGTTAAAAATAAAGAAGAAGTTGATAAAATTTTATCTTCAATTGAAAATGCTGAATACAAGGTGGAAAGTGTTAAACGTCAAGTTGCTTACTCAAAACCACCAGCACCATATATTACGAGTAGCTTGCAACAAGATGCTGTGAGTAAACTTAAAATGACATTGAATTCATACACAAAGTGTGCTCAATCTCTATACGAAGGCGTTATGATCGCTGGTGAAGGTAAAACAGCTTTAGTAACATATATTCGTACCGATTCAACACGTGTTAGTTTAGATGCTCAATTTATGGCCAAGGAACACATTTTAGAAAACTATGGTAAAGAATATCATCCGGGTAAATTTAATGAGTTTACATCTAAAGAGAGTGCTCAAGATGCACACGAGGCAATAAGACCAATCAATTTAAAATACACCCCAGAATATTTAAAGGGTAAAATTGATGAGTCATATTTAAAATTATATACATTAATTTATAAACGTTTTGTTGCAAGCCAAATGAGTTATGCTCAATATGATAGCTTAACAGTAGATATTGTTGCTGAAGACTATAAATTCAGAGCAAGTGGCAAGGCATTAATTTTCGATGGCTATACTAAAGTATATAAAGTTGAAGAAGATGATAAAAAAGGAATAGATATTCCAGATTGCATTGAAGGTGAAATAGTTAAAAAAGAAAAAATAAACACAGAACAAAAATTCACTAAACCACCAGTTCGTTTCACAGAGGCAAGTCTAATTAAAGAAATGGAAGTTCAAGGAATTGGTCGTCCTGCAACGTATGCAGCAACTGTTATGACGCTTTTTAATCGTGAGTATATTAAATCTGAGAAAAAAGTATTAATTCCAACCGAACTTGGTATGCAAGTTACCAAATATCTAGAAGAATATTTCCAGAATATAATGAACATTAAGTTCACGGCTCAAATGGAAGATCAACTTGATGCGGTTGAACTAGGTAAACATAAATGGCAAGATATTGTTGATGAGTTTTATAAAGATTTCAATGCTCAAATGGAATATGCCAGCAAACAAATGGGTGTAAGTATGCCAAAACCAGCACCAACACCAAGTGATGTTAAATGCGATAAATGTGGCGCAATGATGGTATATAGAGATGGAAAATTTGGCCGTTTCCTTGCTTGTTCAAACTTCCCAGAATGTAAAAACACAAAAAATATCAATCAACCAATAAATCAAGTTGAAGAAAAGGGTAAATGTCCGAAATGTTCAGGTGTTGTTAGTGCAAAGTATTCTAAACGAGGAAAACTTTTCTTTGGTTGTGATAATTATCCTAAGTGTGATTACATATCTTGGGATTTGCCTCTAGATGAAAAATGTCCAAGTTGCGGATTCAACTTGTTTAAAAAGTTCCCAGCAAAAGGTGGAACTCAAATAATTTGTAATAATAAAGGTTGCACATATGTTAAAAATTAATGTTATTGGAGCAGGACTTGCGGGAAGTGAGTGTGCTTTATATCTTGCGAATAAAGGATATAAAGTTAATCTCTATGATATCAAAGGCGAAAAAATGAGTCCGGCTCACCATAGCAACGATTTTGCTGAAATCGTTTGTTCAAATTCTTTTAAAAGCGACGATGAAAATACTGCATCTGGTGTTTTTAAAAGAGAATTATTGGAACTTGGCAGTGAATTAATTAAAACTGCATATACAGTTAAAGTGCCTGCTGGTCAAGCACTTGCAGTGGACCGTGATGAGTTTTCAAGAATAATAACTGAAAAAATTAAGAACCATAAAAATATAAGCATATATTGTAGAGATGTTAATTATTTTGAAAGAGATGCAATAACTGTTATTGCAACAGGTCCACTATCTACTGATAATATGTGCAATGCAATAAAAGAAAAAATTGGTGAAGATTTTCTATACTTTTATGATGCTGCGGCGCCAATCGTTTCAGCTGAAAGCATAAATACAGATATAGCATTCTTTGGTGCAAGGTATAATAAGGGCGACGCAGATTATCTAAATTGCCCTATGAACAAAGAGCAATATAATGCTTTTTATAATGAATTAATTAATGCAAAAACTGTAGAATTACACGAATTTGAAAAGAAAAATATATTTGAAAGTTGTATGCCGCTAGAAATTATGGCAAAGCGCGGTGTTGACGCTATAAGATTTGGACCATTAAAACCGGTTGGTATATTTAACCCACAAACCAATGAAAAATATTATGCTGTTGTTCAACTCAGGAAAGAAAACAATAATGGAACAATGTATAATTTAGTAGGATTTCAAACAAATTTAATGTTTCCAGAACAAAAACGAGTTTTTCGTATGATTCCGGGCTTAGAAAATGCGGAATTTTTGCGTTACGGTGTTATGCACACTAATAATTATGTGAATTTCCCAAAATGCTTAGATAAGTATTCAAGATTAAAAATTGACAATAATATATTTATTGCTGGTCAATTGAGTGGAGTTGAGGGTTATGTTGAAAGCATAGCAAGCGGGCTTTATTGTGCAATAAATATTGCCAGATTATTAGAGGGAAAAGAGTTGATTTGTTTTAGTGCAGATACAATTTTAGGAGGATTGTATAATTACCTAGTAAATGCGAATACTGATAATTTTCAACCAATAAATGCTAATTTTGGCATTTTAAACCCAATAAACAATAGAGATAAACAACAACGCAATATTCAATATCGCTTGCGTTCAATGGAAGAAATTGATAGAATAAAATCAATAATTAACAATTAATTTACTAGAAAAGGAGAAACATAATGGAACAATTTAGAGGAACAACCATTGTTGCAGTAAAAAAAGATGGGAAAACAGTTATTGCTGGAGATGGACAAGTAACAATGGGTCAACAAGTTATTTTAAAAGGAACAGCCCACAAGGTAAGACGACTTTTTGAAGGAAAAGTTGTTGTTGGCTTTGCTGGCGGAACAGCAGATGCTTTCGCAATGTGTGAAGAATTTGAAAAAATGCTTAACAAATATAGTGGAAGTTTAATGCGTAGTGCTGTTGAATATGCAAAGAATATTAGAAACGGACACAGAGGCAATGGCGAAGCTCTTATGATTGTGGCAGATAAAAACACCCTTTTAATTTTAACAAGTATGGGTGATGTTATTGAACCAGATGATGGAATTTGTGCAATTGGAAGTGGTGGAAATTATGCATTATCTGCAGCAAAAGCGCTTCTTAAAAATACTGATTTAGATGCTAAATCTATTGCTTTAAAAGCAATGGAAATTGCAAGCGATAT
>JBGVFL010000007.1:0-11304 GCA_045120995.1 Candidatus Onthoplasma sp.
TTCTTTAGATGGATCAACTTTAATTAAGTCAACAACTTCTTCATCAGCTTCAATTTTTATTCCTCTAACACCTTGTGATGTTCTTCCAACTTTTCTAATTGAACCTGCTTTGAATCTCAAACATTTACCAGAATCAGCAACTGTTAACAACTCATCGTCATCTTTAACTATTTGAGCACTGATTAATGTGTCTTCATCAAGAAGTTTAATTGCAATTTTTCCGTTCTTTCTAATATTGTCAAATTCGGCAATTGGCGTTTTCTTAATCAAGCCTTTTCTTGTTGCAAGAACTAAGAAATTATCTTCACTTAAATCAAGCGGAAGAATTGTTGTTACTTTTTCCTCACCATCTAATTGAAGAAGGTTAACTAAAGCTCTACCTTTTGTTTGCTTTGTTGCTTCTGGAATCATATACGCTTTAAGAACGTAAACCTTGCCTTTATTTGTGAAGAACATTAAGTCGTCGTGACTGTTTACAACAAACATATCTGTAACTCTATCTTCTTCTTTAGTTTTGTGAGCATTAACACCACGGCCACCCCTGTGTTGAGATTTATATTCAGCAACAGGTAAACGTTTAATATAACCTAAACTTGTTAATGAAATTGCAACATCGTGGCGAGCAATCAAATCTCCAATATCAATATCGCTATAATCCATAACTATTTCTGTTTTTCTTGGAGTTGGATATTTATCTCTTATTTCCAACAATTCTGTTTTTATAATTTCATCAACCTTACTCTTGTCAGCTAAAATTGCTCTAAAGTTAGCAATTGCAACTTCAAGCTCTTTAAGTTCAGCATTAAGTTTTTCAACTTCAAGTCCAGTTAAACGAGAAAGTTTCATTTCTAGAATAGCATTTGCTTGTCTATCACTTAAACCAAATCTTTCTTGAAGATTATTAAGAGCAACAGCTTTATCAGCACTTTGTTTAATAATTTTAATTATTTCATCAATATTATTAACCGCAGTAACCAAGCCTTCTAAAATATGAGCTCTTTCTTCAGCCTTGTTGAGATCGTATTTTGTTCTTCTAGTTATAACTTCTCTTTGGAATTGTAAATAATGGAAAATTATTTCTTGTAAATTTAAAACTTTTGGTTCACGATTTACAAGAGCTAAGAAGTTGATTCCAGCTGAAAGTTGAAGTTGAGTTTGTTTATATAGTTGGTTAAGAATAATTTGAGGATTAGCATCTCTTCGAAGTTCAATAACAATTCTCATTCCTTCACGGCCTGAAGATTGATCTCCAACATATGTTATTCCATCAATTTTCTTTTCTTTAATTAAAGTTGCAATTTGTTTAACAAGTTTAGATTTATTAACCTGATAAGGAATTGCAGTCACAATAATTCTCCAGCGTCTTCCATCATCAAAGCTTTCAAAGTCTGTTTTTGCACGCATTACAACAGAACCATGACCAGTTCTATAAGCTTCTTGAATTCCGCTGTTACTTAAAATTTCACCACCTGTTGGGAAATCTGGAGCAGGAATGTAAGTCATCAATTCGTCAATTGTTATGTTTGGATTTTCAATCATAGCAATAACAGCATTAATAACTTCATTCATATTATGAGGTGGAATGCTTGTTGCCATACCAACAGCAATACCATCACTACCGTTAACCAATAAATTAGGGAAACGAGCAGGCAATACTTTTGGTTCAACTTTTTCTTCATCAAAGTTTGGTTGGAAATCAACAGTATCTTTATTAATATCACGCAATAATTCACTTGCAATTTTGCTAAGTCTTGCTTCTGTATAACGATAAGCCGCAGGTTCGTCACCATCAACAGAACCGAAGTTTCCGTGACCATCTATAAGCGGTTCATTAATTGTAAAATCTTGAGCCAAACGTGTTAAAGCATCGTAAACTGAACTATCTCCATGTGGGTGATAATTACCAAGCACATCTCCTACGATTTTAGCACATTTTCTGAAAGGTTTGTCGCATGTTAAACCAATTTCATTCATTGAATATAAAATTCTTCTATGAACAGGCTTTAAACCATCTCTAACATCAGGAATAGCACGAGAAACATTAACAGCCATTGCATAAGCAATGAAAGAGTCTTTCATTTCATTTTCAATGTCGATATCAATATATCTTGTGTTGTCTATTTTTTCAAATCTATCTTTAGCCATATATGTTTAAATCTCCTACACATCAAGATTTTCAATTCTTGTTGCATTATTTTGAATAAATTCTCTTCTTGCTTCAGGTCTATCACCCATAAGCATATCAAAGATTTCGTTGCAAGTTACAGCATCTTTCATTGTAACTCTTTTAAGCGTTCTTGTTTCAGGATTCATTGTTGTATCCCAAAGCTGGTCAGCATCCATTTCTCCAAGACCTTTATAACGTTGAATATCGTTAATTTGACCAAGTTCTTCTACTCCCTTAACCTTTTCTTCTTCAGTGTAATAATAATAAGTTTTCTTACCCTTAATAACACGATAAAGAGGTGGTTGAGCAAGATATATATGACCCGTTTCAATAAGTGGACGCATATATCTATAGAAGAATGTCAACATCAATATTTGAATGTGGCTACCATCAACGTCGGCATCTGTCATAATAACAACTTTATCATAGCGCAATTTTTCAGGATTACAGTTTTCGTGAATTCCACAACCAAACGCTGTTATCATTGTGTTAATTTCTTCGTTTTCAAGAGCTCTAGCCAAACGAGTTTTCTCAACGTTTAAAATTTTACCACGAAGAGGAAGAATTGCTTGATAATTTCTATCTCTACCATTTTTAGCAGTACCACCCGCAGAGTTACCTTCAACGATGAAAATTTCACAAACACTTGCATCTCTAGAAGAACAATCAGCAAATTTATCAGGAAGAGCCATACTGTCCATTGCGCTCTTTCTTCTTGTATCTTCCCTAGCGTTTCTTGCAGCTTCTCTTGCTTTTTGAGAAAGAAGACATTTGTTGATTAATTCTCTCGCTTCTTTTGGATGTTCTTCCAAATAATCTTTTAAGGTTTCTTCCATAGCTTTTGCTGTGAAGCCTTTAATTTCATCTGTTCCAAGTTTTGTTTTGGTTTGACCTTCAAATTGAGGTTCTTCAACTTTAACAGAAACAACAGCCACAATACCTTCACGAGTATCTTCACCACTAAGCTTCATCTTTTCTTTCATAAGTTTATTTTCTTGAGCATACTCGTTAACAATTTTAGTTAAACTATTCTTAAACCCTTCTTCGTGTTTACCACCTTCTTCAGTGTGAATATTATTACAATAACTGTGAATATTTTCAGTGTATGTGTCTGTGAATTGGAAACTGAATTCTATCTCGCAAGTTGCATCTTTTGTTTCGCCGTTTTCGTCTTTACGTTTATATTTATAAATTTTATCAACATAAATTGGTTCTGGGAATACGCAAGATTTATTTTCAGTTAAATCGGCAACAAACTCTTGAATTCCACCCATAAATTGATAAACATTTTCTTGTTCCTTTCCGAAGCGCTCAACTTTAATTGTTATTCTAAGCCCTTTATTAAGGAATGCGATTTCTCTAAGACGAGACTTTAAAACATCATAATTAAATTCAGTTATTGGGAAAATTTCAGGATCTGGTTTGAATGTAACTTTTGTTCCAGTGTCTTTTTCATCAACTTCGCCAATAACTTCTAAATGAGCTTCAGGAATACCTCTATGATAAACTTGATGATGTTGTTTTCCATTTTGTTTAATGTCAACAATAAGTGTTTCGCTCAAAGCATTAACAACAGACAAACCAACACCGTGAAGACCACCGGAAATTTTGTATCCACCACCGCCAAACTTACCGCCAGCATGCAATTTAGTTAAAACGAGTTCAGCAGCAGAAACACCCTCTTTAGCGTGAATACCTGTTGGAATACCACGACCATTATCTTGAACACTAACAGAGCCGTCATCGTTTAAAACAATTCCTATTTCATTACAATACCCTGCCAATGCTTCGTCAATTGAGTTGTCAACTATTTCAGTAACAAGATGATGAAGACC
The DNA here is from genome assembly GCA_045120995.1 of Candidatus Onthoplasma sp. Classification (GTDB taxonomy): domain Bacteria; phylum Bacillota; class Clostridia; order Christensenellales; family UBA1242; genus Onthoplasma. Next base: position 4,003 of record JBGVFL010000007.1, read on the forward strand.
TCTTTCATCTGTTGAGCCAATATACATACCTGGTCTTTTTCTAACTGGCTCAAGACCTTCAAGAACTTGAATTTCACTTGCACCATATTCGTTTGTCACTTTCAAATCGTCTGTCATAATTTCTCCTTTTGATTGTTGTGCTTGCAAATAAACAAGCGAAAAGGACTTTTATATCGAATTTATTCGAATATAATTTTTCCTTAAATCCCTCAAAAACTTTACAAATTTTGTTAATTTTTGAATAAATTTATAACATAATAAATTTTAATATTTCAAAAATTTTATGTTATATGTAATATAACATAATTATACCAAAAAAAGTTTAAAAAATCAAGTAAAAAAGTTGTTTTTAGTTGTGTTTTCAAATCAAAATTAATATACTAATTATATGAATAAGAAAACCTTATACATTTTTAGCGCAATTTTAACAATTTTAAGCCTTATTGGCTTTGCCATTTCTGCTGTTTTAATTGAATATAATATGAAATATTGGTGGACAATATTGATATCGGCTTTATTATTTATCGTTTTATTTATTTTTACTTGTGTTGCATATTTCCCAAATGCAGAATTTATTTGTAAGAAGTGTAATAAACAATTTAAACCAAGTATTAATGCAAGTTTATGGTCAATACACACCATAACAAGAAGATATTTAAAACGCCCTCACTGCAACGAAAAATCTTGGAGCAAAGAAACTTGGGATATAAAAAAATAAAACTGCTCAAACGAGCAGTTTTTTATTTCTGATTCTTTTTTTCTTCTAATTTTTCTTCAACATCTTTAATATTAATCCAAAATATTGTTTTAATAGATACAATAAGTTTTATAAGTACATATGAATTGTAAACCAATAGAATTAATAAATAAAACTTTTGTGTTGAATGATTATTTGCAAGACATGTAAAAATATATATAAAAAACAAAATTATAGATATGAACACTACAGTATATGATTGGTTGTATTTTTGAATTGTATTATAAATTTTTCCTTTTATTTCATCTTTTTTAGATTTCGCAGTTTTCATCAATTGTGAAATTCTTTCTTTCATATGTGGAACTATAAATGTTAATACTAAAAAATTTAATGATGTTAATGCAATATTAAAGTTAAAAATAAAATCAAGGTTTATTGTATTGCTTTCAGAATTCATTATTGTCGCAAATAAAAAACATAAAAAAACAACAAAAATTTGAATACCGTAAAATGGAAGTTTTTGCTTATAATAGGCAATAGAGTTATTCATCGTTTTTTTCTTCTGATTATCTAGTAAAATATAAAATAAGAATATTGATATACAGGAAACTACCATTATACCAAAAAACATTCCCCCAAAGCAACCATCAACAGGAGTTTCTACTAATACTAATATTAAACAGGAAATAAAAGACATCACATATGAAATTATCAATGCTATTCTATATAATATTAATTTTCGTTGTTCTCTATTTTTATCTTTCTTGTTCATAATTTTTATTTTGGTGCTCCCTGCGAGAATCGAACTCACAACTAGCCCTTAGGAGGGGCTTGTTATATCCATTTAACTAAGGGAACATTGAGATTGCTTAGAGCAATCTTTAAATTGTTTTTTCTGTATAATTTGAATTAAATTTTTCCATTGCAAAATGACCATCGCTATAAATTAATTCGCCATTTTTGAAATCGTATCCCATTTTCTTATAAAAAGGAATCCCCACCAAACCTGCTGGAATTTCTATTCTTCTAGCTCTTTTAAAATATTCGTCTTGTTCAAGAGTTTCAATTATCTTTTTACCATAACCTTTTCCTTGACATTCTGGGTCTACAAAAATTGTAAACAAACTGCTTTCAACCTCGCTTCCCCAATAAGGGCCAATTGCTCCACACGCAACTATCTTATTATCTTCTCTAACAACATAGAAATGAGTCCAACTAGCACGTTTTTTAACTCCTTCATAATTTAAACTTTCAACCACTTTTTCAATTTCTGTTTCAGGATAATAATAAACAAAGCTTTTTCTTGCTGTTTTCGCAATAAGATCACTAACTTCTTGAATATCTTCTTCTTTTAAAATTGATATTTCCATAATTTTCTCCTTTTTGTTGTTTTTTTGCTTGCATAAATAAACAAGCGAAAAGGATATGATTTATATCAGCTTGCTTAATATAATTCTCTCCTATGAAATATTACTTCCATCAGCAATAATATCTTTTTCAGGCTTTAAAAGTGAAACGTTTCCAATTTCATCTTCGGCGCAAATTATCATACCTTCACTCATATAACCTTTCATTTCTCTTGGTGGAAGATTTGTTACAACAACAACTTTTTTGCCTTTCATTTGTTCAGGCGTATAGAACTTTGCAATGCCCGACAAAATTGAAAGAGTTTTATTACCAACTCTAACAGTTGAATGTAAAAGTTTAGATTTTGGAACTGCTTCACAATCTAAAACAACACCAACTTTCATTTGGACTTTAGCAAAGTCGTCAATTGTGATTGGTTCAACTTCTTTGAACTCTATAACTGGAGCATTTTCTGCTTTTTGTTTTTCCACAATATTGTTGATAATTTCTTGAATATCTGCCATTTTTATTCTATTAAATAGGATTTGTGGATTATTTGTAACATTGAATTCCACAGTTGCACCAAAGTTATCAACATCCTCATATGCTCTTTGAGCAACACCCAATTCAGCAAAGATTTTATTTGCCGTTTCAGGCATAAAAGGATAAAGAATATTTGCACCTATATTAATAGCTTCCAATAGATTAAATAAAACAGTTGAAAGTCTGTTTCTATTGCTTTCTTCTTTATTTAAATTCCAAGGTTCTGTTTCATCAATGTATTTATTTGCACGCCTAAACAAAGACCATAATTCTTCAAGCGCATCTGCAGCTTTATATTCATCAAGTTTTGCAAAAACTTTATCTCTAGCGTTTGTTACTACAGCTTTTAAATCATCATCAACAACATCTGTAACATTATAATTTCTAACTTTACCTTTAAAATATTGATTGCTCATTGCAAGAGTTCTTTTCACAAGATTTCCAAGCACGTTAGAAAGATCTGCATTATTTCTATCGCAAAGTAATTCCCAAGTTATTGTTCCATCAGCTGTGAATGGCATTTCACGAAGACTATAATATCTAACGCTATCCACACCAAAAACTGATGCCAAATCGTCAAAATATAAAACATTACCTTTTGATTTACTCATTTTTTCGCCACCTTGAAGAAGCCAAGGGTGACCTAAAACTTTCTTAGGTAATTCTTCACCTAAAGCCATTAAGAAAATTGGCCAATAAATTGTATGGAATCTAACAATATCTTTTCCAACAACATGAACATCAGCCGGCCATAGTTTCTTATATTGTTCACTTGGATTATCAATATCATAACCAATTCCTGTGATGTAGTTATTTAACGCATCAAGCCAAACATAAACAACATGGCGGTCATCAAAATCAACAGGAATTCCCCATTTAAAAGAAGTTCGGCTAACACATAAATCTTGAAGTTTTGTTTTGATTGTTCCGTTTTCAATTGCAGTAAGCAATTCTTCATCAGTTTTTCCGATAAATTCATCAGCAAGAATAAAATTGTTTAACATTTCATTTTTTCTGCTCACAGGAACCATAAATTCAGGGTTTGTTAAAATATGTTTCAAAAGTCTATTTGCATAATTGCTCATTTTGAAGAAATATGCTTCTTCTTGACTTGGCTTAACTTCACGCCCACAGTCTGGACATTTACCATCAACTAATTGACTTTCAGTCCAAAAACTTTCGCAAGGTGTGCAATAAAGTCCTTCATAATGTCCTTTGTAAATATCACCTTGCTCATAAAACTTTTTAAAGATTTTTTGAACACATTTTTCATGGTCTGTATCAGTTGTACGGATAAATTTATCATATGAAATATTCATAAAGTCCCAAAGGTGCTTTATGTTTCCAGCAACATCATCAACGAAAGCTTTAGGAGTTAATCCTTTTTCTTCCGCTTTTAGTTCAATTTTTTGACCATGCTCATCTGTTCCAGTCATAAAGAAAACATCATACCCTTGCATTCGCTTTGCTCTCGCAATGGCATCAGAAAGAATAATCTCATAAGTGTTTCCAATATGAGGCTTGCCTGATGTGTAAGCAATTGCAGTTGTAATATAAAATTTTTCTTTATTTTCCATTTCTTTTCTCCTTAAATTAAATCAATGTTGTTGTTTAAAAAAATTTCTTCAAACCAATCACCATCATTCATTTTTGAAATTATAACATTTTTTCTTTTTTCATAATCTTCAATTTTGGTTCTTTGTTCTTCATTAGCCTTGTTATAATGCGGATAAATTTTTTCATCAATTAATCCAAGACCTTTATAACTTGGTAGTTTTATGTCATACTTTGGTTTTGTTCCTTTCTTAACATCATAATACCATTTGAAATCTTCACCAAAAATTATTGAGCCAGCACTTTCACCAATTATCACACCTTCATTTGATAAAAAGTTAATTAAAGCATCTTTTATTCTTTCAGTGACAATTTCACCAAGTGGAGCCATATCTCCACCGGCAAAATATACAACGTCATAATTTTTTATTTGGTCGATATTATCTTCACCTATAAGTATTAAATCGACAACGTCAGCCACTTGCTCAAAATTTTTTTTGATAATTGGTATCCCTTTTACATTACTGCCTGTTGATGTGGCATTTGTAACAATCAAAATTTTTTTCTTTGATGATAATTCTTCAATTCTTTTATCTAGTTCTTCTCCTCGTTGTCCATCAAGATAACCTCCAGATGTAATTATCAACTTCCCCATTTTTTCTCCTTATTTTTAAATTCTTTCAACAAAATAATTCAAATAGTGTTTACTATCTGGCTTAAAGCCAGGAAGTTGCTCACTTTTGTTTATTAGTTTTCACTTCGTGCAACTAAATAAGACAAATAGTGTTTACTATCAAACTCCAATTTATATTTAATTCCAAATCTAAACTTAAATTCGTTCTATTAAATACGCCATATAATGTTTTGAGTCGAATTCAAGTTTATATTTATCGCACTTGACTTTTGGATAGTGTTCAGGGTTTGGATTTCTAAATTTCTTTTTCTTTAAAATTTTAAAGTTCTTTTCTTTGAGATATTGGTTTATATATCTATAATGAACTGCTGGATCTTCTAAAATATCAATAACCAAAAAGTATTTAGCTTTTATGTCCATAATCTGATGAAACAAATCTGAAAAATGATTACCAAAATTATGAGCTTCACCCAATATTAAATGAGCAAGACATAAATCATATTTTTTTCTTATACACGCCTTACAAATATCTGTTTCAAGGATATCAAGCCTATCACTCCCAATTGCGTTTTCAAGCGGATGTTTCTTTCTGTTATCACCTGGATAAACAACAGCATCAACCTGTGCGTTCGGGAAATACTTTAATAAAATACTAGCACTTGTTTTTCCACTTCCCGCATCAAGCACTTTATTAAACTTTTCAGCAGGTAATTTTTTTATCATCGTTTTCACAATTTTATCGTGAATAGATTTGCTTGTATCAAATAACTTTTCCATAATACCCCTTTTGTTTATTTGATTTTCATTATTTAAATAGTTTTATTTTCTTCTGCTTTGTTTCCATAAAGAATGTTGTTAACATAAATTATAGCAACCGGTTTTGCGCCATGCCTTTTTAATTCTTCAATAAAATATGGTATTTCTTCTTTTAAATCTTTCAAAAAAACAAATTCATTACTTGCTTTTAAAATATTATCTATTTCTTCTTCTGTTAATTTGTCATATTTTTTAATAAAGCTTTCAAATTCAATCAATTGAAAATATTGGAAAACAGACATATACTTAGGATTAAAAACAGAATCACTATTATTGGGATATACAAAAACTTCATCACCAATCTTAGTTATATCAATTTTAATCTTTGAAGCTTTAATTCTAGCCATCGCTGTTTTTGTTATTAATTCATTAACTAATTTGTTCATTTTTTATCTCCTTATAAATTGTAATTGGTCCATCTAAATGAGCATCAATTTGCATATCTGCGCCAAACACACCCATCTTAACTGGAACGTTTAATAAATCTAATTCACTTGCAAGTTCTTGATAAAGTTTATTTGCCCTTTCTCGGTCTGCAGATAATGTAAAATCAGGTCTTGCCCCACTTGTTTCTTTAGTACACAATGTGAAATTTGAAATCAATAAAACCTGTCCTCCAACATCGTGAAGATTTTTATTCATTTTATCATTCTCTTCAAAAATTCGAATTGTTGATATTTTGTTTGCTGCTTTTTTAACCTCTTGAATTGTGTCACCTTGCATAACACCAACAAAAACCATTAACCCAACACCAATTTCACTAATTAATTTGTCATTAACGCTTAGCTTTGCAGCCTTAACCCTTTGAATAACTAATCGCATAAGGCCACCTTAGATTCTTTATTATTTTCATCTTTTTCTTCCAATGTTAATATCGAACCTTTCAAAAATGAATATTTCATTGCACCAATTATTTTTTCCGCCCAAAGATTTCCACCATTTTCAAGTTTTTCTTGATTAAGCATAAAGGCCCTTTTTGAATAAGAATAATCACAAATCTTTGATAATTTTGTTTTAAGTTCTAAACCGTGTTGTTTTGTTTGGTACAAAATCCAATATTCTTCATCATCAATTTCACTTGCTTTAACAACAACTTCTTCAGCATAACTCAACAATTCAGATTCGGGGAAAATAGTTTTTCCTGTTTTTTCATATTCTCTCTTTATTTTATAAACAAAAATTCCCAACGGCGTAATTGGTGTTGACATAAATTTCTCCTTAACCTCTCGCAATTTTATTAACTAAAGACATATCCACTTTTCCAGCATAGTTAGCCTTGAAGTGTTTCATAACACTTGGAATTGATTTATCATCCATATTTGCAATGATATTTCTAATTTCCTCTTCAGTCAACATTTGTGGAAGATATTTAGTTAAAATTTCTTTTTGTTTTTCAATGTTTTCCGCTTCTGCAGTGTTGCCCGCCTTAATATAATTTTCTCTTTCTTCAGTTAATTCTTTAATTGTTTTTTGCAAAATTTGAACAACATCAGAATCCGCCAATTCTTTACCATCTTTTTTTGCTTCAATGTTTGCCAACAAAACCTTATTCATAACAACACCATAAATAGCGCGAGCCAAAGTGTTTTTATCCTTCATTGCTTGAATATTATCTTTTTTAATTTCATCAATAATCATATTTTCTCCTTTTATTTCATTAAAAACCTTCTAGGAATTCTTCTAATCTTTCTTGATTTTTTTAAGTGATTAG
>JBGVFL010000008.1:0-10293 GCA_045120995.1 Candidatus Onthoplasma sp.
AATCAATCCTGCAGCATTAGGAGCAAATGTTCTTCATTTGCAATCAATTTCGGGAATTTGTTTAATTTTACCAGCAGTTTTCCCAATTTTATGGTTGCTTGCAAAAGCGTTTGATGGAATTATTGATATTCCTTTTGCGCAACTTGCAGACAAGCTTAACACTCGTCACGGAAGATATCGCCCTTTAATTGCAATTGGATTTGTTCCAATGGTTATAAGCTATGTTTTATGTTGGATACCTTTTGGAAATCAAACATTCAACACAATCTGGATTTTCTTTTGGGCTTTAATTTTCTTCAGTACATACACATTAAATTTAATTTCTTATTATGGAAGTTTATCAGTTGTTTGTTCAAACGATAAACAGCGTAGTCAAGTGTCAAGTTTTAAATCATTTTTTGATACAATTTCTTATTGTATTGTTTATGCACTTGTACCATTATTACTTCAATCTTTCAATTTGAGCATTGATAAATTTGCATTAATTTCATCAATTTTAATGTTAACAATGATAATTCCATTGTTCCTTGTTAAAGAGGGTGAAAAGCATGGTTATCCAGAAAGAGAAGGAATTGTTGAAGAAAAAGCAAAACTTGGAAAAAGTTTAAAAGTTACATTTGGAAATAAAATTTTCTCAAGATGGTTAATAGTTAACTGTTGCTCATTCTTTGGTCTTCAAATGTTCTTAGTTTCTATGAACGCTTTAATTACTGGAGGTATGGGATTTAGCTCAGCAGAAATGGCGTTAATTAACACTTGCGCATTTGCACCTGTTCCTATAATGCTGTTCTTATTTAACAAATTGAAGAAAGCAAAAGGTTGCAGATTTGCATATCAAACATGTTTAATTTCATTTGCTTTAGCAATATTGTCATTCTTCTTTGCAAATAAAGTTGTTTGTGATAATAAAACAATACAAATGGTGATTGCAATTGTTGGTGGATTGTTGGGAAGTTGGTCTATTGGTTCATTCTTTATGATGCCTTATCTTGTTCCAACACAAGTTGCAAGCGTTGAACAAAAATTAACAGGCAAGAATCATTCAGCAATGTATTTTGCTGCTCAAGCTGTAACAACATCTGTTATTGGTGCAATAGCAAGTTCTCTTGTTTATGAAAACGTTAAGATGCTATTTGTTGTTAAAGGTCACGGTGTTGTTTGGGGAGAAAGCGCTAAACTAATTGCTAATAATTTAGGTGTTTTAGAATCTCAAATTTTCAATTTAGGAAATTTAATTGTTCCAATTATTGTTAGCATTTTCTGTATTGTTGGTTTCATTGTTGCTTTTAAAATGCCAAAAGACTATGATTCAAATACTGTTGCAAAAGAAATTAAAAAATTAAATCCTGAAATTGAAATAACAGAACAACAAACAATAATAGAAACAGAAGAAGACAAAAAAGATAATGATTCAGTTTTTGTTAACATCTGTTTATCAATTTTGTCAGGATTTATATTTGGATTTATATGGCAAATATTTATTACAAAGAGCTTAGGAAAACTTGTTGAAATTAAACACAAATGGTTGAATTATTTGTTGTGTTGCATTGTTCCATTCTATAGTATTTTCTATTTGCTAAAGATGAATAAATTGTTGATGAAAAAAGCTAAAGAAAATGGCAAAACAATTAAAAATAAATCACTTGTTTATATTCTAACATCAATGATATTGCCAATTTTGCCGCTTAATATTGTTGCATTAGCAGTTTTACAAAATGATGTGAACACATTCTAGGTGATTTATGAATAAATTTGTTTACAACTTTGTTAAAATCACAGGTTGGCCAATTGCTGCCTTGTTGTTTAGAACTAAGCATTATTACGAAGATGAACAAAATCAAAAAAGAAAAATTAAAGGGCCAGCAATAATAGTAAGCAATCACACTGCAATTTCTGATTTTATGGTTTATATGTTCACTTTTTGGAACAGAAATATAAACTGTGTTATGGCTGACATTTTATATAAAAAAAATAAATTTATGAATTGGTTTTTGCCAAGGATTGGTGGAATAAAAGTTTGCAGAGAGTCAAATAATTATGATTTCATCAATTCTTGCAATCAAATTCTAGAAAAAGGTGGAGTTGTTGAGATTTTCCCTGAAGCTAGAATTCCAAAAGATTACGAACAAAAACCATTAGCTTTCAAACCTAGTGCAGCATATTTGGCAATGCTTTCAAAAGTTCCAATAATTCCTGTTTACACTAATGGTAAATATTACACAAAATCACGTGCTAGAGTTATTATTGGTAAAAAAATTAATGTTAAAGATTTGGTTGACGATAAATTAAGCGAAAAAGAAAATATTGAAAAAATTAACAAATTTTTGAGAGATAAGATTATAGAGTTAGGAGAAAAACTTAATGAAAAAACAAAAGGCAAAAGATAATATATTTTCATTTAAATATTTTCTTTATGATTTTATAAGATTTACAGGCGTTGTTCCAATGTGGTTGTGGTTAAGACCAAAAACATATTACATAGGTGATAAGAAAAAGATAAAAAAAATCAAATCAACACTTATTATGAGCAATCATACGGGATTGCTTGATTGCATATTAATTCACTTTGCATTTATACATAGAAGAATCTGGTTTTTAGCTTTACAGGAATTGTTTAACACGAAAATGAAAAATTGGTTTTTTAAAAAAGTTAACTGCATTGGAATAAACAGAGAAAATATGAATATTTCAAGCTATAATAATATGGTTGAATATCTAAAAAAAGATAAGGCAGTTTGTATTTTCCCAGAAGGACAAATAGAAAGTTCAAAGAATGAAATCCAGTCATTTAAATTGGGAATAACATTTATTTCAATTATGAATAAAACACCTATAATTCCAGTTTATATAGATAGAAGAAAAAGTTTTTGGCATAGAGAAAAAATCGTTATTGGTGAACCAATATATTTGCACGAATATTGCAGTAATATTCCAACAATGCCTGAAATAGAAAAGGCTGGAGAAATTTTATTTGAGAAAGAACAAGAGTTGAAACAGCGTTACGAAAATAATTTTAGGAGGAAGAAATGAGCCTTATAACCGAGAATATTAAAATCTTTGGAGAGTATACAGATTCAACAGAAGCAAATCAGTTAAAAGATTTTTCGAATGTTGGTTCAATGATTAAATATAGTTTTGATAACTATAAAAACAATGTCGCATTTGTTGATAATAATGTTAATTATACTTATAATAATCTCCATATAAACACTGGTCTAATTAGAAGTAAATTAAACAAATTAGGAATTAAACAAGGAGATAATGTTGGAATTTTATATTCAAATTCAATTGAATTTGTTGAGGCATCATTGGCTGTAATGAGTTATGGTTGTGTTGCTGTTATTTTACCATACCATTTAGACGATAAAACAATTTATGGTTGCAGTTTAAAGTTTAGTTTAAAAGCAATTATTACAAACCAAGATGAAGAAAAAGTTAAGTTTGCTATTCAAACAAATCCAAACTTAAAGTTGATAGAATATACTACTGAAATTAGAGAAAAAACAGAATTTTATCCTATTGTTGAATCAAATCCAAGCGATGGAGCTGTTATTTTATTTACAGGTGGAACAACAGGTAAAAGTAAAGGAGCATTATTGTCTCATAAAGCTGTTATGGCTGGAACAATAAATGGTTGTTTTGGTACTGGTAAAATTTTAAACCATAGATATTTCTTAGTTTTGCCGTTATCTCACGTTTTTGGTTTTATTAGAAATATGATGACTTCTGTTTACACAAATAGCACGCTATATATTTGTAGAGACACAAAGAATATGTTTAGAGAAATTCCAATGTTTAATCCAACAATTATGGTAATGGTTCCAGCTCTTGCAGAAATGGCTTTAGGTGTTTCAAAAATGGCAGGAAATATTATATTTGGAAAATCTCTTAAAACAATAATTTGTGGCGCTGCAGTGGTTAATCCACATTTGGCAAAAGAATATAATAAAATTGGCGTAACATTATTAGCTGGTTATGGATTAACAGAATCTGCAAACCTGGTTTCAGGAAATCCTAAAACACTTGATAATCCAAATTCTGTTGGTTTGGCTTACGGTAATCAACAATTCAAAATTGTTGATGGTGAATTGTGGATAAAGGGAGATAATATTTTAACTGAATATTATAATTCACCAGAAGAAACTGCCATTGCTTTTGAAGATGGATATTTTAAAACAGGTGATTTAATTAAAATTGATGAAGATGGATATATGTATATCGTTGGAAGAAAAAAAGATGTTATAGTTCTTTCAAGTGGAGAAAATATTTATCCTGAGGAATTGGAAACAAAATTCTGTAGATTAGATTGTATTCAAGATTGTTTATTATATACAAATGAAAAATGTGAAATTCTTATTTTAGAAGCATTACCAAGAGCAACAGTTGTTAAAAGTTTAGGTATTGAAAATGTTGAAGAATATTGCATTAATAAAATTCAAGAAGTTAATAAAACACTTCCAACTCATCAAAGAATCTCTAAAATAATCATTAGGAATTCAGATTTTGAAAGAACACCTAGTATGAAAATTAAAAGGATTAAAACAAAATGCTAAGAGAAGAAATTATCAAACAATTAACAGAATTATATACATTAATCACTTCTAATGATGCAAGTTCGTTAACAGAAAACTCCAATCTAAGAACAGATTTAGGTTTGTCTTCAATTGGTATGTTATATTTAATTATTGCAATAGAACAAAAATTCAACATAACTTTTGAAAATGTTTCGATGAGGGATTTTGAAATACTTAAAGATGTTATAGATTTTATAGAAACAAAGGTTAATTAATGAAGTGGGAATTAAATGAAATTAACGTAGGTGATGCTGTGCGTGTTAATATGGGCTTATATTATCACTACGGAATATGCACTGCGGAAGATAGAATAGTTCAATTTGGACTACCTGAAATTAATTTAAATGATAAAGAGGTTAAGGTCTGCGCAACAAATATTGAAAGGTTTTTAAATGGTAAATTTGCAGAAGTTTTAGTTCTTAATAAAAAAGAATTAAAGAAAAGAAATAGCATAAAAATCATTATTGAAAAAGCAGAAAACAGTATTGGTGAAACAGGTTATAATATTCTACATAACAATTGTGAACATTTTATGAATAGGTGTTTGTTTAATACTAGCACAAGCCAGGAAGTTGGAGATGTTCAAAACGAAATATTTGAATTGATAACAGTAAAAGATATTTATATTGCTCCAACAACAATGTTTTTAGACAATAAACTCTTGCCTTCATATGCAAAAAAGGAATTAACAAAAGTGAGCAATGAAAGTGTTAGAAATCAAAAGATTTCGGCTTATGGATTGTTAAAATATGCGGTTGAAAAATCTTTGGGAACAAATGAGAATTTTAAAAAATTTAAAAAACTCAAAAATGGAAAACCTGTTTGTGAAAATTACAAGTTTTCAATTAGCCACTCTAATGAATTGATTGCTGTTGCTGTTTCTAAATGTGAAGTTGGTGTGGATATTGAAGAGGTTAAACCAAATCAAAATATCGAATTACTAAAAAGTTCAATGCGAGCAAAGGACGAAGAATTCCAAGCTGAGAATCTCAGTGATGTTATTGGAATTTGGACAAAAAAAGAAGCTGTTTATAAATATAAAGGTGAGAATGTTTTTAATCCAAAAGAAATTAATCATAATGAAATTAACACAAAAACCATTCAGTTTGATTTTAATGGGATAGAATATGTTTTAACACTAGCAACAGGCAATATAAACAACGTTAAAATAGTAAAACTTTTTGAATAAAAAAGAACCATAAATTTATGGCTCTTTTTTAATAGCTAAAACTGAGTTAAACCTGAGTTCCACATTGAGGACAGAATTTATCTCCTGTGTTTAAAACCTTTCCACAATTTTTGCAAGCTTTAAGTTCCTTTCTGCTCACAGCTTTTGGTTTTTCTCCTGTGTCGATTGCGTAGTCTTCATTATGTCTTAATGGTTTTTCACATGTTGGGCAATAAACAAAACCATCTGCAAACCATGGTCTGAAACCTAATTTGTCATCCATATATGTTACTTCTGTGTGACATTCTGGACAAGTTTGTTTATAAGTTAATCCGCTATGCCAATTTGCTCTTTTAAAAACACTCATATTTCCCTCCTTAGTTTTAAATTATTTTAACAAAAGCATATACTTATGTCAAGATTTTTAAAGTTATTGATAAAGGTTGTTTCATTGATAATTGATAAAAAATGTAGTTAGATTTTATAACCACATTTTCAATAAGTTTAGATGATTGAGAAGTAATATCAATATTACAACACAAATATTTTAAAGTTTATATAAAAGTTATCGTGATTTTATGTTTAAAAATTTTAATTTATTGAACATAAAATATAGGGACTATATCGTTCATCTAGAGTTGAATTGCAATAAGAGCAAACTCCAGAAGCATTAATATTTACGCTTACACCGCAGTTGGGGCATCTATATAATATTTGTGATTTGGTATTGTTTTTTCTAAATTTTAAAGTTATAGATTTTGTTATTCTATTTTTGTTATCTCCGCTTACATATTCATTTGTGTTGCGGTTAACAAAATAAGATATATATCTTGTTTTTCCTTGAAGAACCACAAAATCATTGTTTTCAGAAACAACAGTTAAATTTGTTAAATTAAGTTGACGATAAACTTGTTTTAAATTTTTGTTAATATTTGCATCTATTATATTTTTATATTTTTTTGTAAGTTCATCATCTAAATAATGGTCAACTAAGGAAATGTTTTCCTTGGTTATTGCTGTTAACAACATAATGTAGATATTTTTAACCTTTGTTATCATCATAGCGTGATTGTTCATTTTTTCTCCTATTAACTTTTAAATTGGTGCAAAATTCTCTTGTTTGACATTGTAAGAATAGACGATGTTAATATTAGCGAGCTGTTACAATGTGAGCAGGTTGCGCTCATTTGTTGTTTAACAAGTGCACCACACGAAGGACAGTTAATTTCTTTCTTTGCGTTAAAATCTCTAAGCAAAGTTAATTCATAAATATATGTTAGTTTTGCACGCTTGTTCCCGCTAATTACCTTGTTGGTTTTTGCATCTATTATATAATCTTTACAATTTACACAAAGAACAACATCTAAAGATTCAATATTGTTTTTGGTTTTAATAGTATACAATTTTCCACAAACGAACTCAAAATTTGACATAACGTTTATTTGATTATCTTCAATAAGTGTTTCTAGTTGCATTTGATACATATTAAAAATTTCATCAGTTAATAAATGCCTAACAGGAGTTAAATCCCTGTTCATCCAAGCTTTTTGTATTTCAACGTAAATCGCATAAATGTTTTTAATTAAATCAATGTTGGAGCCGTCGCCTGCTTTTAATCCGTAATAATTTGCCAAAACATTTTTGATATGAATATGAGTTGGTATTTTTCTTGTTCTAGGCTTTCTGGCTCTTGAAATAGCGAAAGATATCAATAAAGGAATAGAACCAAAGGCAGCACACACAGCCAATGCTAATAAAACAGTTCCTATATCAGCTGGTCCGCCTGAATAACTTTCGTATTGATAGTTGTCATCTCTATCATAATAGTTATCATCGTCGTCGTCCCAATAACCACCGCTTCCACCACCATAATCACTATCCCAACCGCTATCGTAATCACTGTAATCAGAGTCGAAACCTGAATCGGCAAGCGTTTGGACATAAGTATAAGAAGGCTTGTTGATAACAAAAAAACTCATTATTGGTGTAATTATAATTAATAATAGAATAACAAAATATTTTTTCATAATCTTAATCCTTAATTATAATTATGATAGCATTTAACATTAAAAAAAACAAGTTAATTTAATCATAAGAAAACTATATATAAATATGAATTACAAAAAAAACAGTTAGAGTTATCTAACTGTTTTTTCTACAAATTTTGACATTTGGTGGAGCAACAATTGATTATATTGAAACTTAAAAATTAGCAATGTTTAATAATTCTTTAAATTCTTCCTCGTCTATAAGTTTGTAATATAAATTATATAATGCTGTTTGCAGAAATTTTAATTTTATTTGCAAGTTTTTACGACTCGTTATAGTATATTCTTCAAAAAAATCATCATTCATACAATTACCTAAAGAACATATTAGAACTCCGTCTTTTTCGTAACTAATTTGTCCTCCAAATGTAGAGTTATAAAATTCAACCCAACTGTTATTCTCTGAAAATGACCACTTTTTTAAATATACTTCATTTATATAGGCTTTCATAAATTTTAAAGGGTGGAAGTATCTATCATAATCACGTTTATTCAATTTGTTTGATATAGTTAAGATTTTGTCTTTTTCAATAGGGAGTTGTTTATCGGATAAATATTTAATTTTCTTAATAATTGCAATATTATTGTAAGCATAATCAAAAGTTGGAGCTTCAACAATGTCATTAACAGAAAAACTTTCATCACATTTATAAATCCAAAGTTTTGATGAACTATCTTTATATTTAACAAAAGCATACCTTTCTTTTTTCATAAAAGCATTATAGCATAACATTATAAATTAATCAATATTTAGTTTGATTGTATATTTGTAGTTTTTTTATAAAAATATAATGTGTATTTTAAAAAAAATAGTTAAAATGTTTTAACTACTTTTTTTACCATATTAAATCAAACCATATACCACTTTTTTCGAAATCTTTTGTTATTTCACTAACTTTCCAATCCTTGTTAATAAATTCGTTGTTTAAATATTCTTCTAGATTTGCACCATAGAATATTGAGTCAGATGGTTGTTGAAATGATATAATTGGGGAATTGTTCATTCCACTAATAAAACATCTGTGCCCGTATAGCGGTATTAATTTAGAACTACTATGTAGATATTTTAAGATTTCATTTTGTAATTCATTATCGTTTTTAGATTGAAATCTTTTTCTAAACATTTCAAGGAAATTATTGTGTTCAATATCAAATAGAAAAGCATCTTCTATGTTTTTTTGAAAATCATTTATTCTATTGATATTTTTTTTGCTTAAATCGTTATAATTATAAAACAAATCACCGATAGGTACTGCAAATTTTAAAAATTCTTTGATTTCGTTTGGGAATTTAAAATTGCACAAGATTTCTAGTTCTTCAATATCTTCTTCAGTTAAACCTTTATCAAATTTAATGCCAATATTTTTAAGTTTTGCAATCATTAACTTATTATTCACAATCTTCCCTTTTATCGATCTTGTATCTTTTTGGTGGAGATGATGGGAGTTGCACCCATGTCCTTACACTGCATAAAATCATACACTACATACTTAGTTAATGACTATATTCGCAAAACTCAACTAACATTAACACTTGAATTTTACTATCCTAAATTTAGCTTAATATTGGCTAGGAAAACAATATTAATCTTGACCGATAATCGACGCCAGATTTTAATGTATCGGTACCACTAAACTGACGGCCACGCGACTAAGCAGCGTAAGCTAATTTATTATTGTTTGCGTTTATATTTAAACGTTTGCATTTGTTACGAGTTGCCACTCGGTATGCGTATCAAATTATGGAATGCAAGTCGAAACTAGTTCATCCCCATATATTTTCATTATATCATAAAAATTATAAAATTCAATAGTGAATGTGTGTATAATTTGTTATATTTCTCATAAATTTTAAAATTTTTAAAACATTTTTAATATTTCCTTTAAAATAAATATTTTATTATGATATTCAAAATAGTTTTAATTTTTTATTTTCATATGATATAATATAATTAATTATAATGAGGGGTATTATGAGAAAAACAAAGATAATAGGAACAATTGGTCCATCATCTATGGACTATAACACAATGAAAAATTTAGTTCTTGCGGGTTTAAATGTGGTAAGAATAAATTTATCTCATGCAAAATTAAAAGATATGGAAACAATCTTTAAAAATGTTAAAAAATTGCGTAAAGAATTAAATGTTCCATTGCCAATTATGATCGATACAAGAGGTCCGGAACTAAGAGTGAAAACTTTTGAATCTGGTTCAGTTGAAATTAAAAAGGGTCAATTTTTTACCTTCACTTCAAAAGATGTTGTTGGAGATTCAAATGTTGTTTCAATTAATCACCCACAAATATTATCCAACATTAAAGTTGGTGATAAAATTTTGGCGATTAATGGTTTGTTAACTTTTAAAGTTGTTGAGGTTGCTGAAACAGATGTTATAACAAAAGCTTGCGATGACGGAATTCTCTCAAATAGAAAAAGTTTATTTGTTCCTGGTGTTAAATTAAATGTTAACTATCTAAATGACCTTGATAAGCAAGATATTCTT
>JBGVFL010000009.1:0-24908 GCA_045120995.1 Candidatus Onthoplasma sp.
GAATAATTAATTTTATCGAGTTTTTCTAAAATAGAAATAGTGTTGTATATATTTTCATCGTAATTTTCTTTAATTGTATCAATTGTGATTTTATCATTATTTAAACAAAAATACAAAGCCCCTTCAAGTTTTTTGTCTTCCCCCAACTTCATATAAGAAAGAATATTGAAAAGTTCTTGTGTTTTATCTTGCTCTGTTTTATCTAGCAGTTTTAAAATTTCATTAATCTTATTTTTCATACATTTATATTATATCATAGAACGGCAATTTTTACAATGTTATATAAAACATTTTTTAGCAATTTCTCTAATTAACTTTTGTTCTATGCTGCGTGTTAATTGAATAAAGTATTATATGCATTATTTAGATATAAAAACAGTTTTGGACAAGCATAAAACCTCGAAAAATGGTTTAATTGCTTCTGAAGTAAAAGAAAGGCAAAAAGAAAATGGAAAAAATGAAATAGAAAAAGCAAAAAAAATGTCTTTTTTTAAGTGTTTTTTTAGACAATTTTTAAATATTATGGTCGCTATATTGTTGGTTGCTGCAACAGTTTCATTGGTTTTAGCAATAATTAATAATGAATTTGGTGATTTAATTGAAAGCTTGATAATTTATTTTATAGTTGTTATTAATGCTTTCGTTGGTGTTTTTCAAGAATATAAAGCACAGTCTTGTATTAATGAGTTGCAAAAATATAATAAGATAAATGTAAAGGTTATTAGAAATGGTTTAGAAGAGTTTGTTGATAGCACTGAATTGGTTTGTGGAGATATAGTTGAAATTGAAGCTGGAAATGTTGTTTCTGCTGATGTAAGGCTAATAGAAACTAACAATTTTGCTTGCGATGAAAGTTCTCTTACAGGGGAAAGTGTTCCTGTTGAAAAAGAAGCAAATGAAATATTAAAAAGCGAAACACCGCTTGCTGAAAGAATTAATATGGCATATTCAGGAAGTATGGTAACAAGAGGTAAGGCTAGAGGGGTTGTTGTTGCAATAGGTAAGGACACCGAACTAGGAAAGATTGCAAAATTGTTATCATCAACAAAAAAAGAAATTACACCCTTGCAAAAATCAATTAATAAAATAGGAAAAACAATTACTTGGTTAGTGGTGGCGGTTTGTGTTTTAATTATGACAATTGAATTGGTTATTGGCAATTCTATTGTTGATTCTTTAATGGTGTCTGTTGCGCTTGCTGTTGCTGCAATTCCAGAAAGTTTGCCAGCTGTAATAACAATAATAATGGCTTTGGGTGTTCAACAATTAGCAAAAAGAAAGTGTATTATAAAACATCTTCACGCTGTTGAAACGTTGGGTTCTTGTGAAATTATTTGTTCAGATAAAACCGGGACACTAACACAAAATAAAATGCAGGTTGTTGATGTCTTTAATAACAATAAAATTAATCCGAACGAATTAGATGATGACTTTTTAGATTGCTTAATGTTTTGTAACAATGCAAAGAAAGAAAATAATAATGTTGTGGGTGAGCCAACCGAAAAGGCATTGTTGGAATATGTTTTAACAAAAAGAGAATTTAAAGTGAGAAAAATAATACACGAAATTCCATTTAATAGTTCTCGCAAAATGATGACGGTTATTATTAACAAAGACACAACAATAAGCTACACAAAAGGTGCTCCAGAAATTTTAATAGAAAAGTGTGGATTTATAAAATTAAACAATTCAATTCAACCGCTAACAAAAGAAATTAAAGATAAAATAAAAAGAATCAATAACGAAATGACCGATAAAGCTTTTAGGGTTATAGGTTTTTGTTGTAAAAGAACAGATATGGTAAATCCGCACGAAGATTTTGAAGAAGATATGGTTTTTCTTGGACTTGCTGGTTTGATGGATAATCCAAGGCAGGAAGTTAAAAAAAGTATAAAAAAATGTTATGAGGCAGGATTAACCCCGATTATGATTACGGGTGATCATAAACGAACCGCATTTGCTGTTGCAAAAAATCTAAACATAGCGAATGATATGGGGCAGGTGGTATCTGGTGATGAATTAGATAAGATGACCGATAAAGAATTAAAGAAAAATTGTTTAAAATTTAGAGTTTATGCTAGAGTTACTCCAGAACATAAGGTTCGAATAGTTAAGGCTTTAAAAAATATTAATAAAATTGTGGCGATGACGGGTGATGGCGTTAACGATGCCCCAAGTTTGAAAGTTGCAGACATTGGTGTGGGAATGGGCAAAGGTGGAACTGATGTGGTTAAAAGTGTTGCCGATATGATTGTTACAGATGATAACTTTTCATCAATAGTTGTTGCAATTGAAGAGGGTAGAAAGGTTTATTCTAATATCCAAAAAGCATTACAATTTTTAATTTCGACCAACTGTGTGGAAGTTTTTGGAATGTTAATATCATTATTGTTCTTTCCTAAATACACATTCCTTCTTCCTTCTCAAATGCTGTTTATTAATTTGGTTGGAGATAGTTTGCCGGCGTTTGCGTTAGGTGTTGAAAAAGTTGAAAAAGAAACAATGTTATCACCACCCAGAAATGCAAAGAAAGGTCTTTTTGCGGGAAAAGTTGGTATTGCGATAATATATCAATCAATTCTACAAACACTTATTGTTATGATTATTTTTGTTATTGGTGTTTATTGCTATTCTCCAGAAACTGCAAGTACTATGGTGTTTTTTACTATGGTATTTATGCAGTTGTTGCATAGTGTTAACTGTAAAACAAATGGCAGTATTTTTGAAAAGAATTTATTTGACAATAAAACATTTAATATGTGTTTCATTATAACATTTGTTTTAGGAGTATTTGTTGCGTGTTGTCCGTTTATGTATAAATTATTTAATTTAGAGCTTTTAAATTGTTCTCAATGGATTATGATTGTTATAGCATCTGTATTAATTATTCCTCTATGTGAGTTATTTAAAATATTCATAAATAATAAAAAAATAATAAAAAAATAAGTTTTTTGTATATTTTTATTTAAAAAATAATCAAAATTAATAATTTTTTACTGAATAAAAAGAATAAATTTGTTGATAATATTGCTAGGAGGGTATTATGTTTTTAGAAAATAAAAGAATGTTATCAACAGTTGTTTATTACACATTAGCAATTTTAACGGTAATTTTTGCAGGATTTTTTGGTTATGCCTTAATTGTTAGAGATGTTGCTATGTGGGCAAAAGTGGTTTACTTTATATGGATTGCAATTGTTGTTGGTGCTGTTATCTTTGATATAATTTGCACAAGCAACAAAGAAGGAAAAACAATGGTTGGTTTTGTTGTGTATATTGCAAGTATTTTGGCAATTATTATGGCTGCAATATTATACTTTATTAATGCAACTAGAACTGGTATTGTTTTAAATTTCTTCAACTTGTTTATTTCCGTATCTTTATTATCTTTAATTACAACTGGATTCTTGATTGCGACATGGTGTGTTGGTTACAATATGGCAAGACGAAGAGAAGTTAATAAAGAAAACAATGTTTAAAATATTAAAAAAATTAATAAAAAGAGTGAAAAAATCAATAAAATTTCACTCTTTTTTATATTTTTAATTAATTTTTTTATATTTTTTAACAATTATAATGTTAATCCACCATCGATTGTTATTATTTGTCCGGTTATAAAATTAGATTTTTCATCGCACAAAAATTCAACCAAATTTGCCACATCTTTTGGAGTTCCAATTCTTTGCAGAGGAGTTTCTTCAATTATTGATTGAATTGTTTCTTTGGATAATTCACAATTCATTTGAGTGTTAATTAATCCAGGGCAAACAGCATTTACATTGATGTTGCTTGGACCAAGTTCCTTTGCTAATGATAAGGTGAGAGCATTGATTGCTCCCTTACTTGCTGAATATAAACTTTCAGTGCTTGCACCAACATTTCCCCAAATTGAAGATATATTTACAATTTTACCATATTTAGAAGAAATCATAAATTTAGCCACAGCTGATGTTATCATAACAGCTGATTTTAAGTTGGAATCTAAAACTGAATAGTAATTGGTTTCTGTTGTGTCTTGAATTTGTTGAAACTTGCTGATGCCAGCACAATTTATAAGACAATCTATTTTTTGATACTTTTTAATAACTTTTGTAATCATTGAGTTAATATCTTCAACCTTTGTTAAATCACATTGAAAAATTTCAACATTGCAATTTTTACAATGTTTTTTCAACTCTAAAAGAGAAGACTTGTTGTGATTATAAATTAATATTAAGTTGTTGTTTTGTTTTGCAAAGTTTTTTGAAATTTGAAGCCCAATTCCACCGCTGGCTCCAGTGATTAATATAGTTTTCATAATAATATTTTAACTCAATTTTTTTAATTTTCCAAATGTTTACAAGTAATTTTCACATCTTAAAAATTTTTTAATAAAATATTGACTTTGGAATACTTAATTATTATAATTAAAATATGAAGAAATTTTTGAAAGTATTTATCATTGTTCTATTAGTGATTGGCGTTATAGCTGGAACAGCATTTTTCTTTTTCCGTAAAATTGAAAAAGATGATAACACAACTCCTTCAATTGTTGCAATGTTAAAAAGTGATGATAAATCTGCTTTTAATCAACAATTAAAAACCGTTTCAGATTTGGTAAATTCTGATAGCCAAGACAATAGAATAGAATTAATTATTACAGTAAATAAAAAACTTGACGATGTGGTATTTGCGTTATCAACATATTTTATTGATTCTAACACTCAAATAAATGATAAAGCGCTATCAAAGAGTTATTACGATTTAATTAACAAAAGAAAAATGTTAACAAGAATGATGAATGAATATCAAATTAAGAAAGATTCGGATTTGTTTGATAGACATATTGGCGCAAATGATCTATATTTACAATCTTGTTCATATTTAGTTAGTTATTCAAAATTTTCTAAGAGATTAAACGATTTGGTTCCGATTAATAAATCTACCGAATTAAAGTTTAATATGATTGAAGTTTATTCTAATGTTGTTGGTTATACATTTTCTAAAGGAAATTTAACAACATTGGAGAATAAAAGATGTTCTTTATTAGATTCATCAAATATTGTGAAAATTAATTCAATATTTAAAATGAGAAACAATCATATTGTTAAGATTGAGAATGAAAATCAAGCAAATGAAAAAGTAACAATTTTAAATTCTTTAAATAATAATTTATTTAACAAATACTATAAAAAATGTAACAGGGAATTGTTTGCAAAGAATTTATCTGCAAACTGGAGTGCCGCAACAACTCCAAATCAGTCAACAAGTGAACTTTTAGCAACCTACTATTTAAGATCTATTTATGGAGTTTAATGTAATGAAGAAGGTAATTTTAAGTTTAATATTAACTTTGATGCTTTTACCTATAGCATCTGTGTTTTCAGCTTGTGGTGGGGATAAAGGCTATAATTTAAATAATTTGCAAAAAGATTTTACAGAAATAGCAACTGTAAACAACAATGTTATATTTGATGATGGTAAATTAAAGTTTGATTATTCTAATCATAGCGAGATTACTGATTTGATAGAATCAAATTATCCTTCTCTTGAAAAATACAATTTTGTTTTCGAAAACTCAACTGTGTTTATATCTGCATATATTGATGAGTGTTCAAACAACAAATCAACAAACAATGTTGAATTGAAAAATAACATAAATAATAGCCTTAAAGAATTTTCATTGGCTGTTAGAGATGTTAATGAATGTTTTGATATGTTTTCCGAATATTTATATGAAAATAAAGAAAATCCAAGAGCAGAAAATTGCGTTGAAAGATTTGAAAATTTGATTTATTCATATGAGAAAGCTTATTCAACAGCAGGAAACTTAAGTAATAATTTATCAAACCTATATTTTAACTATGTTTTGAAAGATGGTAATCCAAATGTTGCAGAATTAGGAATTGAAAATTTTGCATCTACAGTTATTATAAAATTTGAAAGTAGATTGAAATATCAAATTAGCAATCTCACTCAATGTTTTGTTGAAAAATATGTTGGCGGAGATATGGCTAATAAAATTGCTCACAATCAGGCAAGTTTTAATTTAGATTCTAATAGTTATAAAACAAATGTTGAATCTTTAACAAAACCAATTGTAAGCATAGATGCGGCAGTTCAAAAAGCGGAAGCAAACAAAGAAACATTTTACAATCTTGCTGTTCAAGCGCAAAATTTTCAATCTGCTTTAAACAATGACCAAAACAAATTTGTTTTGGCTTGTAATTCAATTGAATATGTTGTTGTTAATTCAAATGAAAATAAAACACCAATTGAAGAATTGAATATTGCTATTATAAACTCAAACGACAGTTTAGTGTTAGCTTACAACAGTGTTTTATCAGATATGTTAGATGTGATAACTAATACTTAAAAGGAATATTATGACAGAGAAAGAATATACTGAATTAGCTGAATTGTTGTATCCAAATTGTTTGGATACAGCTTTTTACTTTGATAGATACAAACCTAGAAATGTTAAAGGAGAAGTTACAAGAATTGCGCCAAGTCCAACTGGTTATTTGCATATTGGACAGCTTTATCAAGGCGTTGTTCATAGAATGTTTGCAAATAAAACTGAAGGTGTTTTTTATTGTAGACTTGAAGATACAGATGGAAAACGTGAAGTTAAAAATGCTGGTCAGATAGCATATGATATGCTTTGTCGTTTTGGCTTAAAACCAGATGAGGGTTATCGTGGCGACAATCTTGATGAAATTGGAGAATATGGTCCGTATGTTCAATCTAAGCGTGTTGAAATATATCGTGCTTTTGCTCACGAATTAGTAAAACGCGGAAAAGCTTTCCCTTGTTTTTGTGAAATGGCAAGTGGAAAAGAAGAAATTTTAAAGAGAAGAGAAGAAGAATTAGAAAATAGCGATGATTTAGAGGTTAAAGATCCTTGTAGAGATTTATCTTTAGATGAAATTAAAAACAATTTAAACCAAGGAAAAAGATTTGCTTTAAGGTTAAAATCTAACGGTGATGCCAATAAAACATATAAGTTTATTGACGCAATAAAAGGTGAAAAAGAAGTTAGAGAGAACACAAAAGATGATGTTTTAATTAAATCTAACGGGATTCCTGTATATGCTTTTGCTCATATTGTTGACGATATGCTTATGGGAACAACAACAGTTATTCGTGGTCAAGAATGGTATCAATCTTTGCCTGTTCATATTGAACTATCTCACGCTTTTGGATTTAAGCCGTTTAAATATGCACATACTCCAAATATTTGCGTTATTGATGATGAAACAGGAAACAAGAGAAAAATCAGTAAGCGTAAAGATCCGTTTGCTGATGTTAGACATTATTTAAGAGTTGGTTATCCAACAACTGCAGTTGTTGAGTATTTATTGAATTTATTAAACAGTGATTTTGAAATTTGGAGAAAAAATAATCCAGATTTATGTTATACTGAATTTCCATTTGCTGTTAAGAAAATTGGTGTTACAAATCCAATGTTTGATTTTAACAAACTTAACGATATTTCAAAAACAATTATTTCAAAATATACTGCAGAAAAGGTTTATAACGAACTTCTTGCTTGGGCAAAAGAATGGAGCGAAAAAGATGTTCAAACCATTGAAGAGAATAAAGAAATTTTAATTAGTGTTTTCTCAATTGATAGGGGAACACCAAGACCAAGAAAAGATATAACTTATATGAGCGAAGTTATTGAACTCTACAACTACGTTTTACCAAATTTCAAGCCAGAATTTAATTTTGAATTGGGTGTTGTTAATAAAGAAAAATTAATAAAATTTTTAACAAGTTATGCACATAATTACGTTGAAAGTGTGGATAACTCATCTTGGTTTGAAGATCTTAAAATTAGATCATTTGAATATAATTTTGTAGACAATAAAACTTATAAACAAAACCCTGAAAATTATGCGGGAAGTATTAGCGATACTTCTAAATTTATTCGTATTGCAATAACGGGAAGAGAAAATAGTCCTGAACTTTATTCAATTATGAAAGTTTTAGGGGCAAAAGAATGTGTTAAACGCATTCAAAATTTAATTAATTACTTAAAAGTCTAGTTTTTGCTAGACTTTTTTGTTTAAATTTTGACTATTTGATAGGGTAAATATGACAAATTTCAACTTTTTTCTTAAATTAGGTGACTTTTGACTTTAAATTATTTATTATAATTATAATGAAATGGGGGTTGTAATGGAAAGATATATTTTTAATGAATGCGTTTATTTAGGGGCAAACGCACGTTCAGTTCTTCCTGAGGAATTGAAAAAAAGAAAATTTAAAAAGGTTTTATTGGTTTCAGACGATGTTTTAATTAAAACAGGATTGCTTTTAAAGGTTTCAACATTGTTAGACGAAGCTAAAATTAAATACACAATTTATTCAGATATAAAAGCAAATCCAACTGTTGAAAACGTTCAAAATGGATTAGTTGCTCTTCAAAAATTTAAGGCAGATGTTATTGTTGCTGTTGGTGGCGGAAGTGTTATTGACACAGCAAAAGGAATTGCTATAACTGCAACAAATAAAAAACATAGAGATGTTGTTAGTCTTGAAGGGGCTGTTAACACAGAAAATGATTGTTTACCATTAATTGCTTTACCAACAACTGCTGGAACAGCTGCAGAAGTAACAATCAACTACGTTATAACAGATACTAAAAATCAAAAGAAAATGGTTTGTGTTGATCCACACGATATTCCCGTTATGTCAATTGTTGATGCTGAACTTATGGCAACAATGCCAGCAGGTTTAACAGCAAGCACTGGTATGGACGCTTTAACTCATGCAATTGAAGGACTTATAACAAAAGGTGCAACTCAGTTTAGTGATATGTTCCACCTTGAAGCAATTAGAACAATTGCAGAATGGTTGCCAAAAGCATATAAAAACGGACAAGATATAGTTGCTCGTGAAAAGATGGCATATGCTCAATATGTTGCTGGAATGGGATTTAGTAATGTTGGACTAGGCATTGTTCATTCAATGGCTCACCCTCTTGGTGGTCGCCATGATATTGCACACGGAGTTGCCAATGCATTATTGTTGCCAACAGTTATGGAATATAATGCTGAAAGCCCAGCAAAACCAAAATATAGATTGATTGCTGAATGTTTTGGAATTGACACAAAAGGTAAAAGTGATGATAAATGTGTGGCCCTTGCTTGTAATGCTGTTAAGAAGTTATCAAAACAACTTAAAATTCCTCAAACTTTAACTGAAATTGGTATTAAAGCAAAACATCTTGATGACTTAAGTAAAGATGCTTTTGCAGATGTATGTACAGGTGGAAATCCACGCGAAACAAGTGTAAAGGACATTAAGTCTCTTTATAAATCAGTGCTTTAATAAAAAGGAGGGTTGAAATTTATGAAAGCATTAACAGGTTATAGCGTTAACACTAACGCATATCAAGCAGGAATTGAGGCTGCTACAATGGCTGGAAAAGCTAAAGATGCAAAATTAGTATTTGCATATATGAGTTGTGACTACAATGTTAAACAAGTTTTAAAAGGACTTAAAGAAGTTTATTCTTGTCCGGTTATTGGTAACACTAGCTTTACTGGTGTTGTTATGCCAGAAGGCTATGTTGGAGGGGATAAACCATTCGTTGGAATTATGGTTTTATGTGATCCAAGTATGGTTGTTGGTGTTGGCTTTGCTGAAAGAAAAGCATATCCAGATGCTAGAACAGCAGGAGAAGCTGCAACTAAAAAAGCAAAAGCTATGATGAAACTTCCAGCTGGAGTTAATCCAAGTTTGATGTATATGGTTGCAAGCCCAACAGAAGAAGAATTCTTCTTAAAAGGTGCTAACGAAGTTATTGGTAGAGTTCCATTCTTTGGTGGTTCTGCTGCAGATAATGCTATTGCTGGTCAATGGAGTTTATATCTTGATGGAAGAACAACAGGCGAAGGTGTTGCTGTTGCATTAATGTATATGAAGAGCGGATTTAAAAATGAATTTACCGGCGCATATCGTGAAACAACAGATATGGGAATTATAACAAAAATTGCTGGAAACAGAACTTTAGTTGAAATTGACGGAGTTCCAGCTGTAACAAAATATGCTAAATGGCGTAAAATGAAAACTACTCAACTTGCTGCTGATAAACTTTTGGTTGAAACAATCACAAGTCCACTTGGCGTTAAAGATCCACTTGGTGATTTAACTGCAATTCGTCACCCAATGTTTGCAAATGAAGATTTATCAATGAACATTGGAGCAAACCTTGCTGTTGGAACAGCTGTTGTTAGAATGGAAGCAACTGTTGATGAATTGATTAAATCTGTTAGTGCAACTCTTAAGGCGTTAAAGAAACAATGTGGAGATAAAGAAATAGTTGCTTATCATCTTGTTCATTGCGGTGGACGCCGTGCTGGAATTGGTGATAGAATTAAAGAAGTTCACAAAGAAATTAAAAAGGTTGTTGGTAAAGTTCCTTATATTATGGAATTCACTTTTGGTGAATATGGTTATGTTGATGACGGAAGAAACACAACTGGTGGTTTAATGTTGTCATTCACAGCTTTCACTAAATAGGAGGTGTTATGCTAAATATCATTAATGGAAAACACGTTGAAGCAAGCGATAAAAGCACAAT
Organism: Candidatus Onthoplasma sp.; assembly: GCA_045120995.1. Lineage (GTDB taxonomy): Bacteria > Bacillota > Clostridia > Christensenellales > UBA1242 > Onthoplasma. The sequence continues at coordinate 10,573 of JBGVFL010000009.1, forward strand.
CAATATTATAAATCCTTATACAGGAAGAAAAATCGACACCGTTCCAAATTCAACAGCGAAAGATGTTAAAAGAGCGGTTGAATGTGCTAAAAAAGCTCAAAAGAATTGGGCAAAAGTTCCAATTTCAAAAAAAGTTGAACTATTAAAAATATTCTTAAATAAAGTTGATGCTTATGAAAGTGAATTGGCTTCAACACTAAGTAAAGAAACAGGAAAACCAATTACTCAAGCGCACACTGAAATTGCAAATATTCGCATTGGTTTTGAATCTTTTATGGAAAGAGCAAAACATTTGTATGGAAATGTTATTCCTGCTGGAACAGAAGCTGGTCAAGACAAAACAATTCAATTCACAGTTCGTGAACCTTTAGGAGTTATGGTTGCAATTATTCCATTCAACTTCCCTTGTGATTTGTTTGACCAAAAAGTTGCTCCTGCAATACTTGCGGGTAATACAATTATTGTTAAACCACCACATCAAAATCCTTTAACTTTGATTAGATTGGTTGAATTATTGCATGAAGCAGGTCTTCCAAATGGTGTTGTTCAAGTTTTAACAGGTGAAGGAAAGAAAACAGGCGAACCACTCGCTAGTCACCCTGATGTTCACGGAATCACCTTTACGGGCTCAACAAGAGCAGGAACTTCAGTTTATATGCAAGGAGCAGAACACTTGGCTCACGTTGCATTAGAACTTGGTGGAAATGATGCATTTATTGTTTTGAAAGATGCAGATATTGACCTTGCTGTTGAAGAAATGGTTTGGGGACGTATGTATAACACAGGACAAGTTTGTTGCGCAAGTAAACGTTTCATTATTGACAAGAGTGTTTTAAAGAAATTTGAAACTAAAGCAGTTGCAAGACTTAAAAAACTTGTAGTTGGAAATCCAAAAGATAAGCAAACAGACATTGGCGCTTTAATCACTAAAGCAGCTTGTGAAAAAGTTGAATCTCAAATTAAGAATGCCGTTGCTCAAGGTGGAAGAATATTATATGGCGGAAAAGTTAATGGCGCTCAAATTGAACCAACAATTATAACAGATATTCCTTCAAATGCAGATGTTGCAATTGATGATGAAATCTTTGGACCAGTTGTTTCAATTATCCCTTGTGATGGTGTTGAAGATGCAATTAAAATTGCAAACCAATCATCATATGGTCTTTCTGGCTGTGTATTTACACAAGATATGCAAACAGCATTTGATGTTTGTTCTCGTTTGGAATGTGGCGGAACTGTTATTAATGGGGCAAGTTTCCATAGAAGTTTTGAAATGCCTTTTGGTGGTTATAAACATTCAGGAGTTGGAACAGAAGGCGTTATGACAACTTTCGACCATGTTACAAAATTAAAAACAATTACTCTTAAAAATATCTTGAAATAATATAGAAAAACACACAAATTTTGTGTGTTTTTTTATTTGGAGATGATAAATTCTATATGTTATAATTTATATATTACTAATAAAAAAAGGGGGATTAATGGCCAATAAAAAATCTGTTAGTAAAACAAGTAAAAAAGCAACAGTTAATTTTAGATGGGATAACACAACAAAAACCAACAAAAAAACAAGCAAGAAAACTGAGAAAAACTTAAAAAAATTAAGTGGTGGAGCGTTGTTAATTGCGTTTATTTGTTTAGTGTTTGGTGTGGTCAGTGGATTTTTAGGTTTGGGTATTATAACTAGAAACGATTGTTTTGTTTTAAATGGCAAAGACGAAATATCTAGGAGAATTGGCGAAAGTTATAAAGACGATGGTGCTAAAGTCATTGCCTTTGGAAAAAATGATAGCAACAAAATAAAAATAGAAACAAATTTGAAAACAAATCCAGACGGATCTTTCTTTGCAGAAGAAGAAGGAACATATTATATTGTTTATACTGTAGATAATTTTAAGTATGGAAAACTTTTTAAAGTTCAAAAAATAAGACTTGTTTCTTTTGTTGAACCAACAGAAGAAGGTGAAATTCTTGATGCAAACCAAGGAGGTAATTTATAATGAAAAAAGTGTTTAATTTATTTGTTTGGTTTGTTGCTTTTGTTGTAGGGCTTGGTGGTGGAGCTTATTTAACGCTTAATTATAACGCGCCACACACTGAAGAATTAATAATTGGCGAAGATTTATTTTATACATATAATGACCACGACCTAAAGAAGGTTGAATTGAGTGGTGAAGATGGAGAACTATCTGTTCATTTTCTTGAGTTGGGAAATAAATATACAGGTGATTGTACATATATAAAAGTTGGAGACATTGATGTTTTAATTGATTGTGGCTCAAGAACTAGTAGCATACCTGTTGTTAGTGAATACATCAATCAATATATAACAGATGAATTAGATTATGTTATTGTAACTCACGCTCATCGTGATCATTATGCTGGTTTTGCAACAGGCGGATCAACAAAAGGCATATTTGACCTTTATGAAGTTGGAACTATTATTGATTTTGGAAATGCAACTGAACAAGCAGATAGTGCAACCTTTAAAAGATATGAAGCAAAAAGACAAGCGGAAATTGACGCGGGCGCAGAATATTTCACAGCATACGATTGTTTTTACGAAATTGGTGATGCCAAAAAGGAATTTATACTTGACGATGAGAACGATATTAAATTAGAAATTTTATATAACTATTATTATCAATATGATTACACAAATCCGAATAAAGACTATGAAGCATCAACTGAAAATGATTATTCTGTTTGTTGTATGGTAAGTCAAGGTGAAGATAAAAATTTCTTATTTACTGGTGATCTTGAAAAAGATGGCGAAGCTAAAATGGTTGAATATTATAAAAATATAGCAGATAAGCCATTGCCAAAGATGAATGTTTATAAGGCGGGTCATCACGGAAGTGGAACCTCTTCAAGCCCTGAACTTCTTAAAATGATTGAGCCTGAAGTTGTGTGTGTTTGTTGCTGTGCTGGTAGTGCAGAATATACAGAAAATATAAACAACCAATTTCCAACTCAAGAATTTATAACCAATATTTCAAAATACACAGATAAAGTTTATGTTACAACAATGTGTGTTGATTGGGAAAAAGATGAATATACATCTATGAATGGAAATATTGTTATAATTGCTCTTCCAAATGAAATAGAACTTGGTATTCAATGTTCAAATAATTACACTAAATTAAAGGATACAGATTGGTTTAACAAAACAATAGTAGATGAAAAAGGTGTTGAGCGACCAAACAGAATATGGAATTATCATATTAGTTTTGAATAAGAAAAAAGACTGAACTTCAGTCTTTTTTTACATCTTTAATATTTTAATTGTGTAAGTTATCCTTTTCTTGTGAAGAAATTTATGAACTTTGCAAATTGTAGGGTTATTGAGTTTGCGTGTTTTATTGCTAATTTTTTAAATATTGCTTTTCCAAAAATTGTCAACCCTGCAATGATAGCAGCTATAAGTGATGGAATTAAAATTGATAAAAAATCACCGCCATTATCTATTGCTATTTTTGCAACAATGCTAGCACCTGCAGCACCAGATAAAATCCCACAAACGTCACCAATAACGTCATTTAAAACTGAACTAACTCTATCTGCGTTTTTAATTAATCCAATAGCCTGTTTGCTTCCTTTAACTTTTCTTGATGCCATAGCAGTGAAATGTTCAATGTTGCTTGATGCAACAGCCAACCCTATCATATCTGTTATAATGCTAAGTGCAATAAAAACAAATATAACAATAATTGCAACAATAATTGCTGATCCGTCTAAAACAAGTTCACTTAATATGCTAAATGATAAAGAAAGAGATATGGCCAATATTAACACTATTAACGGCCATACCCATTGTTTTTTGTTTTTAGATCTACTTAATTTTTGTTTCATATATATAAAGCATTAAAGCTGAAAATTCTAATTACGAAGGCAACACCTTGAGTAAACCTTGCGGCATAAGGTTCGGTTGGATTTCCCAATTTTGCACTTTCCCGTTACCAGCAAAGCGGTTTCCCTTTACGCAAAACTTTCACCGAATCGCCACTGAGACCACACTATAATCCCCAAAGTGCCTCATAAAACACGAACAGTCTAGAAGTTTTCCTTAACAACATCTGCTAGTCTTATCTTTATTTTGCGAACGCAATTTCAAAAGCAACTTTTTGATAAACTTGTACTTCGCCATATCAATAAGTTCACGCTTTATCCCAAGCAATCCACTCAAAGCAGGCTACACTATACATAACTTTCGTCACATATAGGTTCCTCTCCCAAGCGATAAAAATCGAATATGACTTGATCCATATAAATCCGTTTTTACCCACTTGAGTCTCCGCGATAATTGGGGTTTTATGCGTATGCCGTTACGCACTTCCCAAAAATCTTAACTCCCAGCACCAGCCCCAGTTTGGGCAACCAAAGCCAGCACCACGAACTTCATAGTTATGCCAGCGATGCTTGTTTCAGCATCCTCGAATAGCATAGTTGACTAGAATACTGCGCCTTCGTGTATTATTATATTAACACACTTTTCTAAATTTGTCAAATATTTTATATTTTTCTAGGTTTTTTAATTCTTGGTATAAATAAAGACATTAAATTTTCACACAATATATAGAAGAGAAATGGAAAAATTTAAATTATTTATTTGATTTTTATTTTTAACTTTGTTATACTTTTAATAAGAGATATTTTATTGGGGGTTTATATGAAAACTTTTAAAGTTATTATATGTGCAATGTTTATCTTATGTTGTGGAGCTCTTTTTAGTGCTTGCGGAACAAAAAATTTCAATGAAGATAATATAACAATTGGTGAACACACTTTTGTTTATGATGGTAAAGCACATATTGTTGATGTTCAATATAAAGGAGTTAAAGCTAAAGTTTCTTATGCTTTTGAAGATGATAAAAATAACTTTAAATCAGCAGAGCAGTTAAATCTTGTTAATGCTGGAACATACAATTTATATTATAGATTGTCTGCCGATGGTTACGAAACATATACTTCAAATGGAACATTGGAGTTAACAATTCAACAAAAAGATCTTTTAGTTACAATTCAAGATTATAATTTGATTAAAAGTGGAGACCTCAATTTCCGTTGGAGTTACACATTTAACGGAACAGTTGAAGGTGATGTTTTAAAACAAAAAATTGTTGTTAACGATGGATTTAATAAAAACAATTTGGTTTATGGAGAAGAGTATAACATTGGCTTCACAACACAAAACCCTAACTATAATGTTGTTTTAACTAGAGAAGCGAAATTAACAGTAACAGACTATGTTCAAATAGATAAAGGAAATGGAGAAACTTTATACTTTGGTAGCCTTCAAGAAGCTATTAATGGGGCTGAAGCAAATGATGTTTTACTATTAAATGATGATATTACTTTAACTGAAGGTGTTGAAGTAACAAAACCTGTTGTTATAGATGGAAGAAATCAATTTACTGTTAGAGCAAATCACGATTCTTTTGAAGCAACTGAATATGCTGGAAAAACTCTTTCTTCACTCTTCAATATTTTCGATCGTTCGGCTGAGTTAACATTAAAAGATGTTGTTATTGATGGTTCAAAAATAACTCGTGGTGTATCTGTATTCCACGGAAAACTTGTTGTTGATAATGCAACAATAACAAATGGTAAAAACGTCGATCGTTGGCGTTCTGGTGGTGTTTATATCACTAACGATTCAAGTTTTGTTATGACAAGTGGAAGCATTTTCAATAACGATGCAAATGATAGTGAATATACTAGATTTTGTGCTGATTTATGGGTTGGAGCAAATGCCATTGGAAGCCTAGTTTCAATCAACGGTGGTAGAGTTGATAGTGTGTTTGTAAATTCAAATTCTTATTCAGCATTGGGCGCTGGTAAATTTACTTTAGATGGCGGAAATATTTACAGCATTTATGTTGAATATGATGCTGGTTATGGTGCTATGTTTGAATATCTTTCAGGAAATGTTGATTTCTTAATGGTTTCTTTACCAAGCGCTGATGGTGTTTGGGGAAATTATGCAGAACTTGAACCAGTTGAAAACACAACATACATTGGTGGTGTTCTTGAATATTAAAATAAATAAAAACTCCTAAGCTTAGGAGTTTTTTTATATAAATAAAAGAATTATTAAACTTAAAACTATAAGATAAATACTAAAGAAATAAAGTTTATTTTTCTTTAAAACTTTCAACATAAGTTTAATTGATAAAATTCCAAAGATAAATGAAGAAAACATAATAATTAAGATTCCAATCCAATCAATTGTTATTTGTGATTTGAATAATTTATAACTTTCATAAACTGCACTGGCTAAAATAATAGGAATGCTCATTAAAAATGAAAAGTCTAATGCCTGATTTTTTTCAACTCCACTAATGAGCCCACAAACTAAAGTTGAACCGCTTCTAGAAATCCCAGGAAGAAGAGCCAAACCTTGAGATATTCCCATATAAAGAGATGATTTTTTGTTAATGTTTTTGTGTCCCTCACTTTTTAAATCGGCAACAACTAAAAGAATTGCAGAAATTAAAAATCCCCAAACGAGGGTTTTAGAACTAAAGTTCTCTTCTAAAAAACCATTAAATATTAAAACAATAATAATTGTTGGTAATGTTGCAATAATTAAATTTAAATTTGTTTTATTAAAAGGTTTGCGAATTAATGGGAATATTGTTTTTCTATAACAAAAAACAACGGCAAACAGAGTTCCAATGTGAGCAACGACACTAATTAAAAGCAAGTTATCTAACTCAAACATACTTCCAAATAAAACAACGTGTCCACTGCTTGATATTGGCAGAAATTCAGTTATACCCTGAACAAAACCTATAAAAATATACTTAATTATGTTTTTCACTTGAAATTTTTCCTATTTTATTATATTATAAGTGGCGTAAGGATAAATTAATATTTAGCCACGAATTTTAACGAATAAAAGGAAATATAAATGAAACTAGGAGTTGTTGGCTTGCCCAACGTTGGTAAGAGCACATTATTTAATGCAATAACAAAGGCAGGTGCAGAAAGTGCAAACTATCCATTCTGTACAATTGAACCAAATGTTGGTGTTGTTGATGTTGCAGATAATAGACTTATTGAATTAGCAAAACTTTATAAAACAAATAAAATAATCCCAGCTCAAATTGAATTTGTTGATATTGCTGGTCTTGTTAAAGGGGCTAGTGAAGGAGCGGGACTCGGAAACAAGTTCCTTAGTCATATTAAAGAAGTTGATGCAATTGTTCATGTTGTTAGATGTTTTAAAAACGATAAAATAATTCACGTTGAGGGAACAGTTGATGCTATTAGAGATATTGAAACAATCAACTTAGAGTTAATTTTAGCAGACATTGATAGTGTTGTTAAAAGAATTGATAAAATGAAAAAGCAAGTTCATGGTGGAGCTGCGGATATGCAAACTCAAAAAGAATTTGAACTTTTAAATAAAATTAAAGATTTATTAGAACAACAAAAACCAGCAAGACTTTTAAAATGTGATGCTGAAGAAAAGAAAATTATTGATGGATTTTTCTTGATTACTACAAAACCAATAATTTATGTTGCGAACACATCAGATGAAATTGATGATTTTCAACAACAAAACATAGAAAGAATTAAAGAAATTGCAAAAACAGAAAATGCAGAAGTTATTTCTCTTTGCGCAAAAACAGAAGAAGAATTAGTTAATATGTCTGTTGAAGATAGGGAAATGTTTAAAGAAGAATTAGGAATTGATTTCTCAGGACTTGAAAAATTAGTTGTTGCTAGCTATCATCTTCTTGGATTAATTTCTTATATCACAGCAGGAGAAAAAGAAGTTAGAGCTTGGACAATAAAAAAAGGAACACTTGCTCCACAAGCAGCTGGAAAAATCCATTCTGATTTTGAAAGAGGTTTTATTAGAGCAGATGTTGTTAAATATGATGATCTTATAACTCTTCAGGATTATAACTTGTGTCGTGAAAAGGGTAAAGTTATGAGTGTTGGAAAAGACTACGTTGTTCAAGATGGAGATATCGTTTTATTCAAATTTAATGTTTAGGAGATAAAATGAAAAAAAAGAATAAAAAAGAAGTTCCAGAATTGGTTTTGGGTAACAAAATAAGAGAAGTTAAAATAAATGAAAAACAACATTTCTTATTATTTATTTCAATGTTGATAGTTTTCAATTTATTGTTGATTACTTCTGTTTGGTTTGTTTTATTGAGATTAAATGAATGGTATTATTGGGTTATATGCATAACAATTATAGGTCTTTCATTTGTGCTTAGCTTTAAAGAATATAGAGAAACAAAAACATTTCATAAATGTGAATTATACGACAATGCAATTTCAATAAATTCAATCTGGTTGAATTTAAATGTTGAACTAAAAGACATCTGTGAAATGAAAGTAAAAGAATCAAGGTTAGACAAAATTTTTAAATTAAATACTAAAAGTTTGGAAGTTAAGTTCTTAGGGCATAAAAGAAAGAAATTTGTTATTCATTTTATTGAAGAAGATGCTGTTCAATTAAAACAAGAAATAACTATGCTTATTGATAAATATGTTCAAGACATTGAAAAGTTAAAAACAGACAAGTAAAAAACACCATTTAGTCACTACATTTTGAAACTAGTGTAATAATTAAGAGAATTGGAAAGATATCTAGTTCTCTTTTTTATGCCTACTTTATGTTGTGAAAGATCTTGATAAGAGAAGAAATAGAAACACAATATAAAAAGGCGGAGAAACGCAAAACTAAAAGCGTAAGCACAAATATCGTTTCTCTGTCTTAACCAGCAAAAAGCGAAAGTGTGTTACGTTCACCAACACTTTCGCTTTTTGTCTGCTTTAATTTAGTTTATATGTGTGTGATTGTTTGTTCGAGCGAAGCGACGACACTTGTATATAACAAGCGCACACCTAACTGCCATTATAATATTTTTTATTTATCACTTACCATATTTTTCTTAAATGCAATAATTGCTAAAAATATGCTAACAATCATAAACAGACTTATAGAAATCAAACCCAAGCCAGCAACATTATTAAAAGAATAAGTAATTCCTAATGCGTTTGTTGAATTAGTAATTATTCTACCAATATAAACTGATGGGTAAAATGGTAAAAATCTGCAAAAAGTTTCAAAACCACCCATTGTTTCAATCGGCATCCAACAACCACCAAGTATTCCAGCTAAACTTATAAATACAGAACAAATACCTGGTGCTGATTTGTCATTAAATATAGTTCCAAACAATATTCCTAAAAAGATATTTGTGATAAGTATAGGTAATTGTGCAATAATTAAAAGCAAAATATTTCCAATTGATATAAATCCTACATTAGATATTAAAGAAATTATAAACCCAGTAATAACACAAACTAATGTTTGTAATAACCCGATAAATAAGCCAACAAGGAAATATCCCAATATAAAATGATAAGATTTCATTGGAGATGAATATAATCTTTTTAAGAAAAATGTTTGTTTATCTTTTGATACAATAATAGCAAGAGTTAACATAACAAAAGAATAAGAAAACACAACAATTCCAGGAAGTAAAGATAACACTTCAAAAGTAGGAGTATGTCCATTTGAAAACTTGTTGATTATATAAAACAATAAAAACATAGCAATAGGAAACCCTAAACAAAAAATATATATGATTGGGTCTCTTAAAATTTCTTTTAAGTTTCTTTTATAAAAATTTACAACTTTATTCATTCTTTGCCTCCACTAATTTTATAAAAGCATCTTCAAAGTTTTGAGTGTTTGTTATTTGCTTTATTTCTTCAATAGTTCCTATTTTAAGCAATTTGCCATTAGATAATACTGCAACTCTATCACACAGATTTTCTATTTCTTCTAAATAGTGTGAGGTTAATATAATTGTAATGTTTTTTTGTAGTTTCTTAATAATATTCCATAGTTCACGTCTAGCAAAAACATCTAGACCAAGTGTTGGCTCATCAAGAAATAAAATTTTTGGTTTTGAAATTAGAGCAATTGCAATAGACAGTCTTCTTTTATAACCACCAGATAAAGTTTTGGCTCTTTGGTTTAACACTTTATTTAGATTAAAAATATCTATAATTTCATTTATTGTTTTAACATTGTTATTGTTGTATATATTTGCAAAAAACTCTAAATTTTCTTTTACTGTTAAGTTATTTGCCACCGATGTTTCTTGTGGTGATATATCAATTATTTCTTTGATTTTATCAATCTCTTTATCTAAATTAAAATTATTTATTGTTATAGTTCCACTTGTTTTTCTTGTTAAACCACAAAGAATTTTAATGAGAGTGGTTTTTCCAGCCCCATTCACACCCAAAAGTCCAAACAATTCACCTTGTTTTATTGATAAAGAGATATTGTCTAATGCCTTTTTTGTTTTATAGTTCTTGCAAACATTGTTAATCGTTATAATATTCATACAATAAAACCCCTTATTGTTTTAACACTTTATCTGTTAAGCTATCAATAACATCTGCCTTTAATAGAGCAATACCTTTGTCTTTATCGCAAAGAACAATAATAGAATCTCCTGGATTTATGTCAAACATAGTTCTTATTTCTTTTGGTATAACAATTTGTCCTTTTTCGCCTACTTTGCAAATACCAACAAATTTGTTTTTGTCAGTTTTATTTTTTTCCATATCAAACTCCCTTTGTGTAACAAGTTACACTTTTCACACTTATTATACTTTTATGACAAGTATTTGTCAATCGAATAACAAAAAAACACCTTATCTATTATGATAAAGTGTTTTTATAATAATTACACTAGTTTCAAACGGGATAACCCTTAGGTGTTTTTTATCTTTTTTCCCAAAGATTTTCAACTATGGTTTCAACAACATCGCCCTCAACAACATATTTTTCAAACAACTTATCAGTTGAATTGTAAATTACTTTTTCAACATAAGTGTTATCTTGAATTAAAGGTGTTAATAATCTATTGATTGGAGGAACAAGTGATAAGCCAACCAAAGCTAAATTTATAACTAAAATAATTAATGTTGCTTTAACAAGACCAAAGCATAACCCCAATATCTTATTCAAACCACCAAGAATTTTTGTGTCTTCAATTTTCTTGAATAGTTTCATTAATAATGAGATGGCAATTTTTAAGATAATAAATACTAAAATGCCAGCAATTACAATCATCACGATATCGCCGATACTGCTTCCAACAACAGAACCAATTGTTGCTGTTGAAGACATATTAACATTAGTATTAGAGAAAATAATTTTGATTACTTGTTTTAACAGTGAGTTTATGTTTAAAGCGTTGCTTGCAGAAATTAGTGCAGCCTTGCCACCAGACTCGTAAACATTAATTGATTGAGAAAAGAATTCGTTTGTTTTTGATAAATTTGTTGCTATTTTGCCACCAATGAGTTCAGAAAAATCGTAAATTCCGTTAATCCAACCAGCAACATATTTAGCAGTTAAAAAAGCAATTACAATGCAGATGCCCCAGCTAAATAAAGACAAAACTGACTTTAAAAAACCTTTCTTTAAACCAATTAAACTAAAGATTACTAAAACTGCCACTATTACAACATCAATTATAATCCCAACTGTCGATAGCATAACATCTCCTTTATTTGTATTTTAACATATAGATTATGTTTTGTAAAATTTTTTTTATAATTTTTCTTTTAAAGTTAAGCATTTATAAATTATGTAATAATTATGTTATAAATAAACTACTTGTTGCAATAATCTATAATAAAAAGGGTGTTAGTTTTATTTAATTTTCAAACAATAAAACACATATTAATATAGTCTTTTATTATTTAAATTGTTTGCTTTTATTTAAAAGATTTGTTAATATTTCTTAGTTGTGATATAATATAAAAACCGAGGTGTAAAATGGAAAAGAAAAAAAATAATCGTTGGAAATCAATATTAACTTATGGTTTAATTTTGGTTTTGGCGGTAGTGTTAATTTATTGGTTTGTTTCAAAGAATGAAAAAGACAAACAAATCACTTATTCAGAATTTCAAATAATGGTTGAATCCGGCGAAATTGCTGAAGTAGATATCTATGGATATACAGTTAGAATCAGAAAAGTTGGCGGAGTTGAAGATAAAGACTTCCCTAAAAAAGTTGATGCCTTCTTCACAGTTATGAACCCTTCAGCTTTTGAAAACTGGCTTAAAGAACGCAATGAAGAAATATTGGCTGATACAAACAATTACGAAAAAGATGAAAATGGCAAAGATGTTCTTAAAGAAGGAACTGGTTATATTGAATTTAATGGAGAATGGGAAGGAGAATCTTGGCTAAGTTCAATAATGCCATATTTAAGTATTGGTGTTGTTGTTATTTTAGGAATATTCTTATTTAAGTCAATGTCTGGAAATAATAAAGGTTTTGGTTTTGGAAGATCAAAAGCTAAACTTGTTGTTTCAAGCAATGTTAGATTTAAAGATGTTGCAGGAGCAGATGAAGAAAAACAAGAATTACAAGAAGTTGTTGAATTCCTAAAAAATCCAGCTAGATTTACAGAAATTGGAGCTAGAATTCCAAAAGGAATTTTATTGGTAGGACCTCCAGGAACAGGTAAAACTTTGCTAGCTAAAGCAGTTGCTGGAGAAAGTAAAGTTCCATTCTTTAGTATTTCAGGTTCAGACTTTGTTGAATTATATGTTGGTGTTGGAGCAAGCCGTGTTAGAGATTTATTTGATAATGCAAAATCAAATTCACCTTGTATTGTGTTTATTGACGAAATAGATGCTGTTGGTCGTCAACGTGGAGCTGGAATGGGTGGCGGAAACGATGAAAGAGAACAAACCCTTAACCAATTATTAGTTGAAATGGACGGATTCGAATCAAACAGCGGTATTATTGTTTTAGCAGCAACAAACAGAGCAGATGTTCTTGATCCTGCACTAACTCGCCCAGGAAGATTTGATAGACAAATTTATGTTCATCTTCCAGATGTTAAAGGCAGAGAAGAAATTATTAAAGTTCACGCTAAGAACAAGAAAATGGCAGACGATGTTGACTTCCAAAGAATTGCTAGATTAACTAGCGGTCTTGCAGGAGCAGATATCGAAAACGTATTAAACGAAGCAGCATTGTTATGTGCTAGAGATGGTAGATTTAAAATAACTATGGTAGATATTCAAGAAGGCTTAAACAAGGCTTTGATGGGACCTAAAAAGAAATCTAGAGTTATAACTGAAGAAGATAAAACAATAACAGCAATTCACGAAGCTGGTCACGCAATTGTTGCACAATCACTTGAGAATTGCGATAATGTTCAAGAAATTTCAATAATTCCTCGTGGTCAAGCAGGTGGATACACATTAACATTTGATGGTGAAGATAGAACTCATATGACAAGAAATAAACTTCTTGACACAATAGCAATGATGCTAGGTGGAAGAACTGCTGAAGAAATTATGTTAAACGACATAACAACAGGAGCTTCAAACGACATTGAAAGAGCAACAAAAATTGCAAGAAAAATGGTTGCAGAATGGGGAATGACAGATTCTATTGGTCTTATTAGTTTTGGTGATGGCGGAGAAATCTTTGTTGGAAGAGATTATCAAAAACAAGTTCCATATAGCAATAATTTGGCTGATAAAATTGATGAAGAAGTTAAAAATATTATTGATTCAGCTCACAAAAGAGCATATGAAATTTTAAAATCTAATCGTGAAGTTATAGAAAAGGTTAAAGATATATTGCTCGAAAAAGAAACAATATATAAAGAAGAATTCGAAATGCTATATGCTGGAGCAAGTGTTGAGGAAGTAAAACTTGCAATAGATAAAAAAGAAGCAGAAAAAAGAGCAATTCAAGAAAAAGAGAAAAAAGAAGCAGTTGAAGAATTTAAAACTAGAGACATTAATCAACGTGTTCAAACAGCTGAAGCTTTGGCCAAAGCTGGTGTTATAACCAAAGAAGATTTGGAAAACATTAAAAAAGAAGCAGAAAAAGAGTTGGAAGCATTTAAACTTTCACAACAAGACAAAGAAAACAACTCGTCTAGCAAAAATACAGACGACAAAACTGACAAAGGGGAGTAATTTTACTTGCATTAAATTTAAATTTAGTGTAATATAGGGTAGGAGAAAATTATATCTTAAACGATATAGTATTCTCATTAATCGCTTGTTAATAACAAGCATAAAACAAACAAATTAATGGAGAAATTATATACGAAGCAAGTTCTATATAAAACTCACATTAATTAGCTTGTTCTTAAATAAATTTAAACAAACAAATTAATGGAGAAAATTATGGCAAAAAAAATTGGAGCAATCGTTAGTTTGTCAATTATCGGTATTTTGATTTTGGCAACAATTATTATGGCATCTATTAATGTTAATTATGGAATTGAGTGTGCAACACCTACAA
>JBGVFL010000010.1:0-10739 GCA_045120995.1 Candidatus Onthoplasma sp.
ATTCTCAACAAGACACAGAAGCTGAGAATATTAGAAAAATGTTTTTTGCAATAACTAAAGACATTAGAATAATAATGTTAAAAATAGCCTTTGTTGTTGTTGATTTGAGATATGTTTCAGATAAAACAAACGAATACAAACAATCTTTGGCATCTTCAATTTTCTCTTTATTTGCTCCTTTAGCTGCTCGTCTTGGTTTATCAACCTACAAAACAGAACTTGAAAATGGTGCATTTAAGTTAAAAGATGAAAAATTATTCAATGAAATTCAAGAAAAGGTTGATAGCAGAATAAACAAGCGTCAACCTTACGTTGAAAAACTTAAAACCCTTGTTGAAAAGTGCTTACAAGACCTTAACATTCAAGGCAGAGTTTATGGAAGAAAAAAACACATATACAGCATTTATAAGAAAATGCAAGAACATTCTCTAGACAACATCTACGACCTAATAGCCGTTAGAGCCTTAGTTCAAACTGTTCCTGAATGTTATGCGCTTTTAGGTAGATTACATTCTATTGTTGAGCCATTTAAAAATAGGTTTAAAGATTACATTTCAACACCAAAACCAAATGGTTACCAATCTCTACACACAACAGTAATATTTGAAGGACTCCCTGTTGAAATTCAAATTAGAACAGAAGATATGCATCAATATGCTGAATATGGTGTTGCAGCCCATTGGTTATATAAAGAAAGAAAAAATAAACAAGATTCTTTAGATGTTCAACTCGCTTGGTTAAGACAAATGATGGAAAATGAAACAATTTCAATCGATGAACTTGCCTCATCTCTTGGTCAAGATATATATAATCACGATATATTTGTTCAAACGCCTAAAGGGAAAGTTGTTTATTTAACAACAGGCTCAACACCAATTGACTTTGCTTATAGTATTCATAGCGAAGTTGGAAATAAGTGTGTTGGAGCAAAAGTTAATGGAAAAATGGTTCCAACATATTCAGAGCTTCACAACGGTGATGTTGTTGAAATAATAACTAATCCAAATTCAAAAGGGCCTTCAAGAGACTGGTTGAAAATATGTAAAACAAGTGATGCCAGAAGCAAGATTAATGCTTTCTTCAAAAAGAATATGAAAGAAGAAACAATTAAACTTGGTAAGTCTATGCTTGAAGCAGCAATCAAGGAACAAGGTTATTCAATAAGCAAACTTATGCAAAATGGTTTAGAAGATATTTTAAAACAATATAACTACACAGAAGACAATGAACTTTTTGCAAACATTGGAACTAGTGCTATTCCTGCTAGAGGGATAGCAAATAAACTTGCATCTCTTTACCAAAAGAAAATTAAATCAACAATAGAAAACCCAGTTAGAAACTCATCTGTAACCCTTGCCGAACCAAGTGAAAAGCAAATTGATTTGAAAGGTTTAAATAATATCCTTATGAAATTTGCAAATTGTTGTCACCCAATGTATGGCGATGATATTGTTGGATTCATTTCCGCTGGTCGTGGAATAATTATTCACAGAAAGGTTTGTCCAAACATTTCTTATTTTAGAGAGTCTAGATTGATTGAAGCCTTCTGGAAACCAATTTCCGAAAAACCTAAAAAGAAAAAATAAAAAACTGACAATTGTCAGTTTTTTTATTATGCTAACAACGGGTGTTTTTTGATTATGATTGAAACAATATCAACAACCCAAAGAATTGCCCAGCCTAGTATTAACCATAAAATTCCAATAACTACCAAGCCGAAATCACCCTTAACAACTCCTTTAACAATTCTAAACACAGCCCAAACAATATCCAACATTGGTAAAGCAAAAACAACTTTTAACCAAACAGGGGCATTTTCAAACCATTTCACTAAACTCATTATATAACCCTCCTTTTTTATATAAGATATCTAAATCATATGTTTTTTATTACAACTTTGCAAGAATTTTTAATGTTGCTAATAAATTTTTATCTATTAGGGGACACTACCCTTATGAATAACAAACAAAAAATATATTATAAAAACGAACAAAGTGAAGTTGTTCAATTTAAGAATAAAGAAATAAAAATTGATGAAAATTATAAATATTTACCAAGTAGCAAACTAAAAAAATTTATTTCTTTATTGTCTTATAAATTTTTTGCAATACCCGTTGCATATATTTATATTAAAGCCATCAAAGGCGTAAAATTTGTAAACCGTGATATTCTAAAAAAATATAATAATAGTGCTTATTTTGTATACGCTAATCATACCAATCAACTATGCGATGGGTTTTGTCCCTCAATAATTTGTTCACCAAAACAACCAAAGTTTATTGTTAATAGCGCAAATATATCAATACCCTTTTGGGGTAAGTTTACAAAAATGTGGGGAGCACTCCCAATTCCCAACACAATAGGTGCTTCAAAAAATTTTAATGATGCGGTTGAAAAAACTATTCAAGAAAATAATCCAATCATCATATACCCAGAGGCGCATCTTTGGCCTTACTATACCAACATAAGAGAATTCCCGATAGTATCTTTTCGTTATCCTGTTAAATACAATGTTCCAGTTTTCACTTTCACAACAACATATCAAAAAAGAAAATTTGGAAAAACTCCACAAATAACAATATTTATTGATGGACCTTTTTTCGCTAATAAAACTATAAATGAAAAAGAATCTCAAAAAATTTTACACGCAACAGTATACAACAAATTAAAAGAACGAGCAAAATTAAGCAACTATGAATTTATTAATTATATAAGGAGAAATGATGATTAATATTTTATTTGGCGGTAATTATAAAGTTTTTGATGGGATTCTTCTTTGTTTAATGTCAATGACTAAATATTGCAATGAAGAACTTAATGTTTTTATTTTTACCGCAGATGTTTCAGAGCTTAATAGCAACTATAAGCCTTTAACTGAGAAACATATAGAAATCTTAAACAAGGTTTTAAAACCCATAAATCCACATAGTAAAATTATTTTATTAAAATTAAATGAAGAATTTAATAATTGGATACTATCATCTTCTAATAAAAACAATAGTTACACCCCTTTTGCATTCCTTAGGCTTTTTGCCGATAAAGTCGAAAGTCTTCCAGAAAAAATAATATATCTAGACACAGATATAATGATTAATGGTAATATAAAAGACCTTTTTGATGTTGATATTGAAAATTATGAGTTGGGTGTAGTTAAAGATAGATACGGACATATATTTATCCGTCCAAAATATTTTAATTCCGGTATGCTTTTAATGAATATGAAAAAAATTAAAGAAAACAATTTATTAGAAAAAGTAAGAAATATGTGTTATAAAAAAAAGATGGCTTTCCCAGACCAAACCGCACTTAATAAATATTGTAAAAATAAAATTTATTTGCCAAGAAAATTTAATGAACAAGGAAAAATAAGAAACAACACCATAGTTCATCACTTTTCAAAAAAGATTAAGTGGTTTCCTATTTTTCACACAACAAATATTAAACCTTGGCAAATTAAAGATGTTCAAAAAAAATATAAATGCAATGCATATAATGATATTTATGATGAGTATGAGCGAATCATAAATGGACTTTATTTATGATGAGTATTTAAAAATTAAGTCAACTTTATAATCCGTTGACTTTTTTTAAAGTTTCCTATAAACTATTAATTACCTAAAAGGATAAAAAATGAAATTAAGTATTAATATATTAAAAGAACCTGAAGCTTTTGTTAAAGAATGTAAAGAAAAAGAAGCCGAACTTGAATTAAACGGACAATTTAACGAAGAAGAAAATGAAAATTCAATGGATAACGCAGAACCTGTTACAGCGGATTACCCATACATTAAAAAGGGATTTAAAAATTGGGTCAAACATTGGTTTTATTTGAGTTGCCAAAATGTTTACGCACACTTAATCAACAAAAAGTTAACCAGCTTAAAAGTTGTTAAAAACAAAAACGCAAAAAAAGTTAAAGGAGCAATTGTAACTTGCAATCATATCAGCTTGGTTGATTCATTTGCAATTAGAAAAGCAATTGGTTCTGATTTTTATTATGTTGCAGCAGAATTTAATAACTTTAAAGGTCATCTTGGAACACTAGCAAGAAACTCTGGATATATTCCACTCCCAGAAGGATTAGATAAAACAAAACTAAGAAAATTTAATGAAGCAATTTCATATTATTTAAACAAAGGTAAAAGAGTTTTAATTTTCCCAGAACAAGCAATGTGGAGAGATTATAAAAAACCAAGACCAATGAAAAATGGGGCTTTCCGCTATGCTGTTCAAAACAATGTTCCAATTCTTCCACTTTTCATAACAATAAAAGATAAAGAACAAAAAGTTGATGAAAATGGTCTTCAAAATTTCGGTGATTACACAATTCACGTTTTAGATCCTATTTATCCAAAACCAGAACTTAATTCAAAAGAAAACATTGAATATTTGAGAAAAGAAAACTATCGCGTTTGGAAAGAACTCTATGAAAAGACATACGGAATTCCACTTGAATATACAACACTAGATAAATCTAAAATCGAAATATAAAAAAATCCACAAAATTGTGGATTTTTTTCTAATACATAATGCTTCCAACCGTTCTTGGATAAAGTTCAACATCACGAATGTTACTTACTCCTGTTAAATACATAACAAGTCGTTCAAATCCAAGACCATAACCTGAATGAACATTTGTTCCGTATCTTCTAGTGTTCACATACCAAGCATAATCTTCTTCATTCATTCCAAGTTCTTTAATTCTGTTTGTTAAAACGTCTAATCTTTCTTCTCTTTGACTTCCTCCGCAAAGTTCTCCAATTCCTGGAACAAGCATATCAACTGCCGCAACAGTTTTGCCATCATCATTCTGACGCATATAGAAAGCTTTAATATCTTTTGGATAGTTCTTTAAGAACACAGGTTTTTTATAAACTTCTTCTGTGATATATCTTTCATGTTCACTTTGAAGATCTGTTCCCCAACTAACAGGAAATTGGAAACGATCTTGAACTTTTTCAAGGATTGTTATTGCTTCACTATAATCTAGGCGCACGAAATCATTGTTAACAATATTATTTAATCTCTCAATTAAACCCTTATCAACAAATTTATTCAAGAATTCCATTTCATCTTTACATTCCTTCATAACGTAAGAAATAACATATTTAATCATTTCTTCTTCGTTATCCATAAGTTCATTTAAATCACAGAAACAAATTTCAGGCTCCATCATCCAGAATTCTGCAGCATGACGAGTTGTGTTACTGTTTTCTGCTCTAAATGTTGGACCAAATGTGTAAGTTTTTCCAAAAGCGTGAGTAATACATTCTTCATGAAGTTGACCTGAAACAGTTAAAGCAACTTTCTTTCCAAAGAAATCTCTATCATAGTTTACTTTTCCACTTGATGCAACTCTATCTAAATCAAGAGTTGTAACTTGGAACATTTCGCCAGCACCTTCACAGTCGTTTGCTGTGATAATTGGTGTATGAACATAAACAAAGTTCCTTTCATTGAAGAATTTATGAATTGCAAAAGCCGCCACCGAACGAACTCTAAACACAGCGTTAAACAAGTTTCCCCTTGGTCTAATTGTTGGAATTGAGCGCAAGAATTCCAATGTGTGACCTTTCTTTTGAAGTGGATAATCAGCTTCACTTTCGCCTAAAACTTCAACTTCAACAGCACTAATTTCAAATGGTTGTTGTGCATTCGGTGTTAATATCAATTTCCCATTAACAGCAAAAGAAGAACCAACTCTTTGTTTAACAATTTCATCGTAATTGTTAACTTTTTCTCTTTCAACAACAACTTGAACAGATTTAAAGGCACCATCATTAATTTCAACAAAAGCAATGTTTTTGCTATCCCTAACTGTTCTTGCCCAACCACAAATTGTGATTGTTTTATCTGCATATTGTGTGTAAATTTTGTGTAAATCTCTTATTTCAACTCTTTGCATAATTTCTCCTTTTAATTATGGTGTTAACCTATCTGGTCCACGGAATAGGAACATTGATTCCTTAATATTTGCAAGTTCTAATAAATTCATTGTTATTCTATCAACACCCAAACCAAATCCGCCATGTGGTGGACAACCATATTTAAAGAATTGAAGATAGAATTCAACGTCTTTATCTAAACCTTTTTCTTGGGCTTGTTTTAATAAAATATCATATCTATGTTCACGTTGAGCACCGGTTGTGATTTCAACACCTTTCCAAATTAGGTCATAGCCTTGTGGAACTCCATCTTTTCTCATATGATAGAATGCTCTTTTTCTTGCACCAAAATCTGTTACGAAAATAAATTCATGACCATATTTTTCTTTTGCGAATTGTTCACATAGCTTTTCCGCTTCTGTTGATAAGTCATCTTGTTCTTCTTTTGGACAAGTGTAACCATATCTTGATTCTAATTCAGCATATAAATCTGCTAGTTTAATTCTTGGGAATGGACAAGTTGGAACAATAACTTCAACACCAAACACTTCTTTAATTTGCTCGCCATATTTTTCAGCAACAACTTTTAATGCATATTGAAGAAGTTCTTCTTCCATAACCATAACATCTTCAACACTTTCAATGTTAGAAAATTCAAGGTCAAAACCAGTAAACTCTGTTGCGTGTTTTCTTGAGTGAGACTTTTCTGCTCTAAACACTGGTCCACATTCAAAAATTCTTCCGAGTCCACCTGCCATTGCCATTTGTTTATAGAATTGTGGACTTTGAGCTAAATATGCTTTTGTGTCAAAATATTTAACTTCAAAAACTTCGCTTCCACTTTCACTTGCCGCACCAATAAGTTTTGGTGAGTGAATTTCAACAAATTCTTTGTTTACTAAAAATTCTCTCATTGCATTTACAAATGCTGTTTGAACTTTAAAGAGTAATAAATTTCTTTCTGTTCTAAGGTCAATCCAGCGATAGTTCAATCTATAGTCAATTGTGCTATCATCTGCAATAGGATTTGGTTCAGCATGACTTGTAAGCTCTGCACCATCAACTAAAACTTCTTGACCACCCATTTTAACATATTCACTCTTAACCAATTCTCCTTGAACTTTAACAGTTGCACCAGGAACTAAACGCAAAAACAATTCTCCAATTTCTGGATATTTAACTTTATCTATGAATAATTGAATTTTTCCCGAAAAATCTTTTGCAACAATAAATTGCATATTCTTTTTGTCTCTCACTGTGTCAACCATTGCGTAAAAATCAACTCTTCCTACTTCTAATTTTGAAATTTGTGTTATCATAATAACTCCTTTATTTTTTCATCTCATTTATATTGATAAAATTTTGTCTTTAAGCATTAGAATATAAAAAATGCCCTAACGCCAAACGCATTAGGACGATGAACTCTCACCGCGGTGCCACCTAATTTGTTGAGTTTCCTCAACCACTTTATATTTACCTAGACTCGGGAGTGTCCTTCACTATAGCAGATTTAATAAGTTCTCACTATCCTTATTTCACTTTGAAACCCTTGTATACAGTTACTCTCTCCGTCATAATCTAATTTTATTATAAATCTCTTTATAAGTTTTGTCAACAATTTATGAAATTTTTCAAAAATGTTTTTTGTCAAAAAATGTCATACATTATATCCTTTTATAAAATAATTAATAAAATTTAAATTGACAAAATTAAATTCAAATGTTAATATCATTTAACAAACTTGAATTAAAAACATATAAAATACCATAAAAAATATTTTTATGATTGTTTGTTAATTTAGCACGATGGCGTTGTCATTATATGCTGATATGGCTCAGTCGGTAGAGCGTCACCTTGGTAAGGAAAAACCAAGCACAAAAATTATACCAAAAAACTTAATATGCTGTTGTGGCACAGTCGGTAGCGCACTGCCTTGGTAAGGCAAGAAAAAGCGTATTAAACCCTTACATTAACTGTATTTTATATACAATATATAGGAAATATTATCGATACACCACTATATATGGTAATTAATAATATTGGTATACATACTGGTATACTATACCATTAATGCAAAATTGAAGCAAAAATTAAGTCAAAAGCACTAAAAAACACCTAAAAATCAAGTATATGCTAATGTAGCTCAGTCGGTAGAGCACCACTCCGGTAAGGTGGAGGTCACGGGTTCGATTCCCGTCATTAGCTCCAAAAAAACTCCTATGAATCCATAGGAGTTTTTTTTCAATTTTAATGATATAAAAATTTTCAAACAAATGAGCCCCAGTATTATAACCTGACACCTTATCCTTTAGTTTGAATAATTTTTTTTAAACTAAGTCTCTTAACATAGATATATTATTTTAAACAGATATTTTTTAGAGACTTTGGTTTATATTTATCTTGCAAATCAACTAAATTAGGAGTAGTGGTTTGTGGTATGTCATATGTTTTTAACGCTTTTTCATATCGTTTAATATTTTTGCTACTTATTTTTGTTTTTTGTTTAGCAATAACTTTTTCAATTTTTTTATCTATAGTTATCATTGAATTACAGCCCTCCTTGTTACAAGAATAATATTCTTTTTATTTTTTATACAATAATCATCTTGTAATGCATCAAATTCATGAATTATATTATTATATGTAGTTTCTTCTAAATTATTGATTTGTAGCTTCATTTCTTTCAACTCATCCATATTTATTGGTCTAGAGTGTGAGCACCATTTTTTGGTGTTAGAGAGTTCCTGAGCGATTTCAATGGCACGTTGTCTCTTTTCTTCCATAGTTACTTCTTTGCCTGTTGAAGAATGTTGTATCCAGTTTTTAAATTTGTATTTTGCCAACCATTCTTTAATTAAATCAATTGTTAAATTCTTTGCCTGCTCATATGCTCGTAGTTCTGCCAAATCCATGCTTTTTAATATTACAAATTCAGCATCCGTCAAAGTCCTATTTCTAGCTTTTTCTAATAGTTCATCAACTTTATCTAAGTAACCCAATGCAGGAACAAATCTTCCCTCTTTGGATTTTACTTGAGGATCAATTGGACCCAATTGACTAAAATAATCCATATATATACCATCCCCCGCCATACATAAAATTGTACCCGCACTATATGCATATTGAGGAATTATAAAGTTGACCTCTTTATAATGATGTCTTAAAACATTGGCTATTATTTCAACTGTTTCAGCACTCCCACCAGGTGTTTTTAATATGATAAATATCTTATCTCTGTTTTCACCATTTGATTTTAAATCCTCAATTGCATCTCTAAATAATAAATCTATACCAGGCTCCAAAACTCCTGTATATGCAACAACATCGGCACTAAGAATTGCTTCAATTTCTTCAATCTTTGTTTTTAAATTATTTGAAATAATTTGATTCCAGTCTATTCTCATTTTTTCTCCTCTATCTTGATTCTAGCACAAATCATAAAAATTTTCAAGTAATGCTGCCAAATTTTTTCAACTATAACATTATCATTTCTATCAAAAAAAGAACGGATGTTATTCCGTTCTAAACAAATAATTGTTGTAATAAACCTCGTTTATATTTTTCCATAGCTTTAAGTTTTTGTTTTTCCAATTCTATTTTTGTATAAATAGTATTTAACTTATTTACTACATATTGCTGAGTATTTATATCGGGAATATATAAATTAATTTTATCTATGTCTTTTAGATATGCACACATCATAGTACCGTGTGTAGTTATCTTACATATTTCTCTTCTGAAATATTCGGTTTTCATATAATAATATAAAAATTCAGATAATATGAATTTTTTTGGCACAATACCCAATATGCCTTGTTTTGTTGCCACTTCAATTTTATTAAGAGAAATTTCACCAATTGTTGCTCCGTTAGAATAAATAATGCTGTTTATAGGAATTAGCCAAGCACTCGATTTTTTTAACCCTACCTCTGTTATAAAAGCTTGCGTATTATAAATATATTTTTTGTATAAATCTTCAATTTTTACGAATGGCACATTCCCATTTTCGTAATATTCTGGACATGAAGTTGATGGAGTCCCTCCTTCAGAAGCTTTTACATAGCACTGATAAAATTGAATTTTCTTATCTATTAAATGTGAAATTTTGTCAATAGCTTTTGTAAAAAGTTTGTTTAATTGTTCTATTTTCTTCTTCTGCAGTTCAATCTTCTTATAGTACAAATTAAGAAAAGTTGCAATCTTGGTTTGAGTGGCGAGATCAGGTTTATAAATTTTAGATTTTTCTATATGATGTTGATATAAATGAACAACCGAATGACCTTGACTTAATCTGGCTCTTTCTTTAATTTTATCATAGGTGTTTAATTGTAAGCATAAAAACTTTGCATCGGTGTTATCGGTGCATTTTAATGCTAAAATATCGCCACCTATACAAATGGGTGTTTCGCCTAAATAACAAATACTTTTACCTATATCTATCGCAGTTTCGCCAGTACAAGTCATGAGAATCGTGTTTTTATCAATTATTGTACTATCTTTGGATAACTCTATTGGTATACAATAATCCACCTTATTAAAAAAAGTATCATACTTAATATATATGTCACCATACATCATAGCAGGAAATCCCGTTTCTGTCACTATGTCTAATGACACATTTTTACCCTTTGAAAAAGATACTATGTCTTTCAGTTCATAAGCATTCCAAATTGAATCATTAAATGTTAGTTTTGGTCTCATAAAACTTCTTGAAAGAATAACTTTCGGAAACTCCTTTTACTAGATTTGACAACTATTTTAGTATATCATACCTATATTATAACACAAAAAACTTCCGATAGTATTAATTATTGCGAAAGTTTTTAATAAATTTTTATTAAAATAATTGTTCTA
>JBGVFL010000011.1:0-5469 GCA_045120995.1 Candidatus Onthoplasma sp.
CTACCGATACCACGACCAAGTCTTTTCTTGCTTGTTCTAGCACCGTCAGCATTTTTTAAATCGTGTATATACATAATACTCTCCTTCTACGCTTCTTCTTCCACTTTTAATAAGTGTTTAACTTTGAAGATGCTACCTCTAATACAATCGTTGTCAGGAAGAACTCTTGTTTGACCAAGTTTCTTAAAACCTAAAGCTTCAACGATTTTGCCTTGATTTTTATTGAAACCAATTGCACTTTTAACCCAAGTAACTTTGATTGTTTTAACTTGTTTCTTAGCCATACGTCCTCCTAAATTTCTTCAACAGATTTTCCGCGAAGCATAGCAACTTGTTCTCTAGTTCTTAATTGTTTAAGACCTTCAATTGTTGCTCTAACAACGTTGATTTTATCTGTTGAGCCATAAATTTTTGCTGTGATATCTGTGTAACCAGCCAAATCTAAAACTATACGAGCTGCACCACCTGCGATTAATCCG
Organism: Candidatus Onthoplasma sp.; assembly: GCA_045120995.1. GTDB lineage: Bacteria > Bacillota > Clostridia > Christensenellales > UBA1242 > Onthoplasma. The sequence goes on from JBGVFL010000011.1 coordinate 480, forward strand.
CTACCTGGTTTAGAAGGCAACATTTTAACCATAGTTTTTGCAAACTTACCTGTAACAGCGTGAGGAATAGTTCCATTAACAACTGGTACTGATACAACTGCTTTTCTTGCAGCCTTACCAGCTTTTTCAATAGCAGCTGGAACTTCAATAGCTTTGCTTAATCCCATTCCAACTTGACCTTTTTTGTTTCCTGCAACTACAAGAGAAGAGAAACTCATATTACGGCCACCTTTAGTTGTTTTGTTAACACGACGGATTGAAACATTTTTTCTTTCAAATTCGTCTCTAACTTCTTCTCTAGGTTTTCTTTTAAATTCACGTTTTTGTTGTTCTGCCATAATTTCTCCTTAAAATTCCAAGCCAGCAGCTCTAGCGCCGTCAGCAAGTTCTTTTACTCTTCCAGTGTAAAGATATCCACCTCTGTCAAATACGACTTGACTAATTTTCTTTTTCTTTGCAAGTTTTGCGATTTGCTCACCAACAAAACGAGCTGCTTCTTTATTTGTCATATTTGCAACTTTAGCTCTAATGTCTTTTTGAGTTGTGTTGCAACTAACAAGAGTAACACCCTTAGTGTCATCAATGATTTGAGCATAAATATGATTTAATGTTCTATAAACATTGAGTCTTGGGCGTTGTGTTGTGCCAGCTAAGTCATGACGAAGTCTTACATGACGCTTAACACGTTGTTCATTTTTATTAACTTTATTAATCATAACTTAACCTCCTACTTTTTCTTACCACCAGACTTACCAGCTTTTAAGATTACTGGTTCGCTTGTGTAGTGAATTCCATATCCGTGATATGGTTCCATTGGGCGAAGAGCTCTAATTTTAGCAGCCATTGCTCCAACTCTTTCTTTATTAGCTCCTTTAACAAGGATTGTGTTGTTGTCTGGACATTCTAATGTAACACCATCAGCTTCCAAAACTTCAACTGGGTGAGATAAACCTAAGTTCATAACAAGTTTATTTCCTTGTTTGTTAAGTTTGTAACCAACACCTTTAACAGTTAATGATTTTGTGAAACCTGTGCTAACTCCAACAACCATATTATTAATTAATTGTCTATAAAGACCTTGTTTTGCATTACTATCTTTTGTTTCGTCATTTCTAGCAACCAAAACTTGATTGTTTTCAACTGTAACTGTAACGTTTTTTGAAACTTCTTGAGAAAGAGTTTCTTTTGCACTTTTAACTGTTACAACTGAACCATTAACTTCAACAGTAACTCCTGCTGGGATAGAAATAGGTAATTTTCCAATTCTTGACATATCACCCTCCTACCACACGTAAGCGAGCACTTCGCCGCCAACGTTTAATTTTCTTGCTTGTTTATCAGTTACGATACCTTTGCTTGTTGAAACTATTGCAATACCTAAACCATTAAGAACTTGTGGTAATTGTTCAGCATTTGAATAGATTCTAAGACCTGGTTTACTGATTCTTTTAAGACCTTGAATAACTTTTTCGCCGTTAGGTCCATATTTAAGTGTTACTTCAATCATTTTTCCTTGTTCGCTGTCAACTGTTGTGTAGTCTACAATGAAACCTTCTTCTTTTAAGATTTCAGCGATAGCAAGTTTTGTTTTTGATTGAGGGATAACAACTGTTTCGTGCTTATTAGAATTAGCATTACGAATTCTTGTAAGCATATCTGCGATTGGGTCTAAAACTAACATATCCTTCTCCTTTTACCAACTAGCTTTCTTAACACCAGGAATTTCACCTTTGTGCGCTAAATTTCTAAAACAAACTCTGCAGATTCCATATTTTCTAAGAACTGCGTGTGGACGACCACAAATAGAGCAACGTGTGTATTCACGAGTTGCGAATTTTTGTTGTTTTTGTTGTTTATTTACCATTGCTTTTCTTGCCATAATCCACTCTCCTATCTAACCTTTCTAAATGGTATGCCCATCAATTTCAACAATTCAAGAGCTTCTTCATTTGTTTTTGCAGTTGTGATGAACATAATGTCAAAACCACGAACTGCATCGATTTTGTCATAAACAATTTCTGGGAAAATGATTTGTTCTTTAACGCCGAAACTGTAGTTTCCTCTACCATCGAAAGATGTTGTGCTTAAACCTTGGAAGTCACGAACTCTTGGTAATGCAACTGAAATTAATCTATCGAAGAATTCATACATTTTGTCTCCACGAAGAGTAACTTTTGCACCAATTTTTTGTCCTTGACGAAGTTTAAAGTTTGCAACTGATTTTTTTGCATATGTTACAACTGCTTTTTGACCAGCAATTAAGCTAAGTTCTTCAACAGCTGTGTTAAAACTTTTTGCATTGTCTTTTTCTTTACCAAGACGAAGTGATAAAACGATTTTATCGAGCTTTGGAATTTCCATTACATTTTTGTAACCGAATTTTTCTTTCAAAGCACCTTTTACTACTTCGTTATAGTATGCATGACGTCTATTCAATTCTTTACTCATTTGTCATACTCCTTTACGCTTTTTTGCTGTTTTTAACAGCTTTTTTTGTATCAAGTATTGCTCCACATTTTTTGCAGTAACGAACATTTTTTCCGTCTTCAACTTTGTGAGCAACTCTAATTGCTTTTTTACAAACTGGGCAAACCACTTGAACGTTACTTACATCAATTGGTCCTTCAGTTTTAATAATTCCGCCCTTGTCGTCTTTTGAACGTGGTTTATTGTGGTGAGCTTGGATATTAACTCCAGCAACTACCACTCTGCCAGCTTCACGGTTAACTTCAAGAATTTCACCAGTTTTACCAGCATCTTTTCCAGCGATAACAAGAACATTGTCACCTTTTTTAACGCTTAATTTCATAATTTAGCCTCCTACAACACTTCTGGTGCCAAAGAGATGATTTGAGTGAATCCCTTAGCACGAAGTTCTCTTGCGATTGGTCCAAATACACGAGTTCCCTTAGGTGCAAAATTTTCTTTGTTTTGAATAATAACTGCTGCGTTGTCATCAAATTTGATTGAAGAACCATCTTCTCTTTGAACTGCATATTCAGTTCTAACAACTACTGCATAAACAACATCACCTTTTTTGATCTTGCCATCTGGATCTGCTTTTTTAACAGAGGCTACGATTACTTCACCAACAGTAGCTTCTGTTTTACCTGAACCGCCTAAACATTTGATGCACATAATTTCTTTAGCGCCGCTGTTATCAGCAACTTTCAATCTTGTGAATGATTGTACCATTTTAGCCTCCTACTTAGCTCTTTCAACGATTGTAAGAAGACGGAAGTATTTATCTTTACTCAATGGACGAGTTTCGATAATTGTAACTGTGTCACCAACGTGAGCTTCGTTCTTTTCATCGTGAGCTTTATATTTTTTTGTACTTGTCATATACTTTTTGTATATTGGGTGTTTTTTCTTGCTAGTAACCAAAACAGTAATAGTTTTGTCCATTTTATCAGAAACAACAACACCTTGGATAGTCTTGTGATTTACTTTCTTTTGTTCCATAATATTACTCCTTTGCTCCAGCTGATTTCTTTTGAGTTAAAGCAGTTTTAACTCTTGCGATATTCTTTTTAACAATTCTAATTCTTGATGTATCTTGAAGTTGACCAACTTTATTTTGGAATGTTAAATTGAACAATTCACTTCTAAGTTTGTTTTCTTCAGCCACCAATTCTTCGATTGATAATTGATTGTAATTATTCTTCATTGTTTTCACCGCCTTTTTCCTTATAAACTAGTTTTGTTTTACAAGGAAGTTTGTGAGAAGCAAGTCTTAATGCTTCCAAACAAATTTCTTCACTTGGACCGCTTACTTCAATAATAACTCTATCACGTTTTACGACAGCAACGTGACCTACTTGTGCACCTTTACCGCTACCCATACGAGTGTCAGCAGGTTTTTTAGTAATAGGTTTGTGTGGGAAAACTTTAATCCAAACTTTACCACCACGTCTCATATATCTATTGATAGCTACACGAGCTGCTTCAAGTTGGTTTGAAGTCATCCAACAAGGTTCAGTTGCTTGAAGACCATAATCTCCGTAAACAACCTTGCTACCACGAATAGCACGACCAGTCATACGACCACGAAATTGTTTTCTTCTTTTTTCTCTCTTAGGCATTAACATATTAGTTTTCTCCTTTCTTGTGATTTACTGAGCTTTGAGAAACTTTACCTAAAATTTCGCCTTTATAGATCCAAACTTTAACACCAAGCACACCGAATGTTGTGTGAGCTTCAACGCAAGCATAATCTATATTTGCTCTTAATGTTTGAAGTGGAAGTGAACCTTCGTGGTAGTGTTCGCTTCTAGCAATTTCAGCACCATCAAGACGACCTGAAACCATAGTTTTAACACCAATAGCACCAGCTCTCATAACTCTTTGCATTGCAGATTTCATAACGCGTCTGAATTGAGCACGTTTTTCAAGTTGAGCAGCAATTGATTCAGCAACAAGTTTTGCATCTAAATCAACATTTTTAACTTCAACAATGTTAACATTAACTTTCTTTGCAGAAGTTAATTTTTCAACATTTTTCTTTAAAGTTTCAACTCCAGCACCTTTTTGACCAATCAAAACACCTGGTTTGCCAGTTGAGATTGAAACATTAACACTGTCATTTGTTCTTTCAATCATAACGTTTGAAATTGCACAAGTTTTATATTCTTTAAGGATGTAGTTACGGATAACATTATCTTCCTTAATGTTTTTAGCGATATCTTTTTTATCAGCAAACCAGAATGAATTCCAAGTTTTGTTGATACCAATTCTCATACCATTTGGATTAACTTTTTGTCCCATATTCTACTCCTTTACGTCTAGCACAACTTTAATGTGGCTAGTTCTAGTAACAATTCTATCTGCTCCGTGAGCACGACCACGGAAGTAAACTTTATTTACTCTTGTTGGACCTTGACCAAGGATAACTTCAGCTAAGAACAAATCGTGAACATTCATTCCTTTATTGTTTTCAGCGTTAGCTCCAGCAGATTTAACTACTTTTAATAAGATTTTTGCAGCGTCG
>JBGVFL010000012.1:0-9297 GCA_045120995.1 Candidatus Onthoplasma sp.
ATTTTTTCTTTTTAGGTTTTGCCTTAACCACTTTTTCTTTTTTAGGTTTGTATTTAATTACTTTAGCTGGTTTAACTTCTTCTTTTTTCTCTTTAACCACTCTCTTTTTCTTTTCTGGTTTAACAACTTCAATTTCTGCCAAGAAATCAAAAGCCATTTGACCATCAATAATATTGTCTTTCCCTTTCGTTGCCATATAAATCTCTATGCTTCCTTTTAAAATCTTCGCTTTTTTAAATATTCTTCTTTTATTATTGATCTTTGAACAAATCTTGTTTGATAATTCTCCACTATCCTAAAAAGGTCAATTTCACCAACAACTTTTAATCCAATTTTATCTTGAAATCTTGCGCTCTGATTGTTCTCAATAAAATTACCACCTAAAACTTGTGGAATGTTTAAAGTTTTAAATGCAAATTCCAAAACACAATCAACAGCTTCTTGCATTATTCCTTTTCCCCAATATTTTTCATTAAGAATAAAAACAATTTCTTTTGCACCACAAATAATATCAATTCCTTTATACGATTTTTCATTGTAGTCCATAAGCTCAATCATTCCAACAACTTTATTTGTTTCCTTTAAAACAATTGCAAATAAATATTGTCTTTTCATAAAATGCTTAAGCACAACATCAACCAAATTCTTATCTTTCACATAAACCAAACCAGACATAGAACATAACTTCTTATTTGATGTGAGTTCAAATAAATCATTTAAGTCAATAGGCTCAAACTTCCTTAAAATCAAATTTTTTGTTTCTAACATAAATTAGTCCTTAAACACATCATCAATGTCGCTATCGCTAACAGCAGTTAATACTGCATCTTTCTGAACTTTAGATGTGTTCTTGGTGTATAAAATATCTTTACCTGGTTCATAGAATTGAGTAAACTCACTCTTCCACTTGATTGGAATATTTCCACGCATACCATTACGATGTTTTGCAATAACTAAAGTGTAGTCAATTGCATCATCTTCATCTTCTTCCTTAACACTTTCATCAGCCCTATCTGAAATGAACATAACAATATCTGCGTCTTGTTCGATAGAACCCGATTCTCTAAGGTCACTAAGTTGTGGAGTTTTATCACTACGTTGCTCAACACCACGGTTTAATTGTGACAAAAGCAAAATTGGGCAACCCAACTCACGAGCAGCCAACTTAATTGAACGAGTTAAGTCTGCAACTTCTTGTTGACGGTTTCCATCTTTGCTTGCTTTTTCAGCCTTCATAAGTTGAAGATAGTCGATAATAACCATATCCAAACCACTTTGCGCTTTAAGTCTTCTACATTTAGAAAGAATTTCAGCTGGAGTGATTGTTGTTGTGTCGTCAATGTAAATATTTGCATTTTCCAAAATCTTTTTAGTTTCAAAAAGTGTTGCCCAAGCGCTTTGGTCTTTTGTTCCACCCTTCACCATATCCATTGGAACACGACCAGTTGCACAAATAAATCTTTGTGCCACTTGAAGAGCGCTCATTTCCAAGTCAAACATTGCAACAGATTTTCCAAATTTAACAGCAGAATTAATTGCAAAGTTAACAGCAAGTGTTGTTTTACCAATACCCGGACGAGCCGCAATAATAATAAGCTCACCAGGCTTGAATCCGTTTGTGATTTTATCTAATGTTGGGAAACCTGTTTTAACACCAGCATTTGCGTTAGGATCAATTGCAAGTTTTTCCATCATATCAATTGCCTCAGTAACGCCATATTTAATATGTTCAAGCGAACTTCTTGATTTTGTTTGTGATATATCAAAAATCAATTTTTCTGCTTTCGCTAAAACATTGCCGGCATCAACCGATTCAAAAGCATCATTAATTGTTGCTTGGCTTGCATCAATGATTTGACGAAGTATGCTATCGTTTTTAATAATGTCGGCATAATGCTTGAAGTTTGCAGCACTTGGAACATAGTTAGTTAAATCAGTTATGTAACCCAAACCGCCAACTTCTTCCAACTCACCTTTAGTTTCTAAAACTTTACTCACAGTGATATAATCAACCGCAACATTTTTTATATAGTTATCCAACATTGCTTGATAAATTTTTTGGTGAGCATTTGAATAAAAATCTTTAACACCTACGGTTGGAAAAATTTCAGCACAAGCATCTTGAGAGATGAACAAACATCCCAACAAACTTTGCTCTGCTTCTAAATCATTTGGTAAAATCTTCGCTTTCTTTTCTGCCATAGTTTCTCCTATTTAAAAACATCTCGTTTTGTTTCAATTTCTTCTTTTCGCTTTTTCTCATTTGCTCTAGCAACAAATTCAACAATTGCAACTGCAATTCCCATAATCAACATAAAACAAACAACTTGTAAAGCACCTTTAATTGTATCTCTAGTTAAATATGCAAAAGCAATCATAACAGGAATGCAACACAACATTGTTATTGCAATTCTTTTTGCAACTTTAAACATATTTTTATAGGCATCATTCTTATTATTAACTCTTCTCATTACTCCACCACTGGTTTTTTACTTTTTGCTCTAAGTTGATGATCCAAAATCGCTTTTCTAATTCTTATTGATTTTGGTGTTACTTCAACCAATTCATCATCAGCAATAAATTCTAGAGCTTCTTCTAAACTCATAACTTTAATAGGAGCAAGTTTAAGAGCTTCGTCACTTGATGATGAACGAGTGTTTGTTAATTGTTTCTTTTTACAAACATTAACAACAATATCATCACCCTTAGGATTTTCACCAACCACTTGACCTAAATAAACTCTTTCTCCCGCACCAACAAGGAGTCTACCACGTCCTTGCGCATTAAATAATCCGTAAGTTACTGCTTCTCCTGTTTCATAAGAAATTAATGAACCAAAATTTCTTCCTTCAATATCACCTTTATATGGTTGGTAGCTATCAAAAATTGAGTTTATAACACCTTCACCACGAGTGTCGGTGAGTAATTGTGATTTATAACCAAACAATCCACGGCTTGGAACATAGAAATTAAGTCTCATTCTTGTTTCACTTGTTTGATTCATATCAATAAGTTCACCTTTCTTTTCGCCCATTGATTGCATAACTGATCCAACAGCATCAAGAGGAACATCAAGCATAACTCTATCAATTGGTTCACATCTAACGCCATCAATATTTTTATATAAAACTCTTGGTCTTGAAACTTGGAATTCATAACCATCGCGTCTCATATTTTCAATAAGAATTGACAAGTGCATTTCACCACGACCGAGAACTTTAAATTGATCAGCAGTGTCACCATCTTGAACACGAAGTGATAAGTCTTTAACCGCTTCACGATACAATCTGTCTTTAATATGACGACTTGTTACATACTTTCCTTCCTTTCCTGCAAACGGAGAATCGTTAACCATAAATGTCATTTCAACACTTGGTTCACTGATTTTAACAAAAGGAATTGCTTCCATTTCTGGGGTTTCACTTATTGTGTCACCAATTGTTATATCTGGAATTCCTGCAATACAAACAATATCGCCCGCATTTCCAACCTCAATCGCTTCACGTTTAAGCCCTTCAAAGTTAAAAATGTTTACAGCTTTACCAGAATAAGACTTTGTTTCATCAAAATAGTTTTTAACATAAACTGTTTGATTAAGTTTGATTGTTCCTGCTTCAATTTTTCCAACAGCAAGTTTTCCCAAATAGTCATTGTGCTCTGTTGAAGAAATTAACATTTGGAAAGGTTTTTCTGTTTCCATTTTTGGAGCGTCAATATGATTCACTATTGCATCAAACAACGGTTTCATATCTGTTCCTGTAACCTTATAATTATCTGTTGCAATTCCAGCACGAGCTGAACAATAAATAATTGGGCTCATAAGTTGTTCATCTGTTGCATTAAGTTCAAGCATAAGTTCAAGAACTTCATCGCCAACAACATCAAGACGAGCATCTGGTTTATCAATTTTGTTAACAACAATGATAACTTTTAAGTTAAGTTCTAGTGCTTTTTCCAAAACAAAACGAGTTTGTGGCATTGGTCCCTCAAAAGCATCAACAACAAGCAAAACCCCATCAACCATTTTGAGAACTCTTTCAACTTCACCACCAAAGTCTGCGTGCCCTGGAGTGTCAACAATGTTTATTTTTGTTCCATTATAAAACGCTGAACAGTTTTTACTTAAAATTGTGATTCCTCTTTCTCTTTCTAAAGCATTAGAATCCATAACCCTATCTTGAACTTCTTGATTATCTCTAAAAATTCCACCTTGTTTTAGTAATGCGTTAACCAAACTTGTTTTACCATGGTCAACGTGTGCAATAATTGCAATATTTCTTATATCCATAATTTCTCCTTAAATTAAGTCTGTGTAGCGCTTGCACTTAAGCAAGCGGGTTTTAGGGGTTTACTATATCGCTAGATATAATCTCTTTTCTCTCCCAATCTTTTAACCAATCAAATACTTATAGTATTTGCGGATAATATTTCAACTTATATATTAACACAACTTAAAAAAAACTGCAATACATTTTTCGAAGAAAAATATATATCTTATATGCTTTATTAGATATAATTTAAAAAATTAATATATAAGTATAAAAAAAGAAGTGCAATCGCACTTTCTTAGGCACTAAAACCTGAATTTACAACCCTGTTAACATCAACAACACAATTTTCGCTTGTTTTATTTGTGAACAATGCAATATATTCAACATTTCCATCTCCACCTTTAATTGGTGAGAAATCTAGTCCTTGAAGATAGAAATTGTTTTTATTAAAAAATTTAATTACCTTATTTAAAATTTCTCTATGAACAGTTTTACTTTTAATAACACCACCATATTTTGTGGCTATTTGTTTTCCACACTCAAATTGTGGCTTAATCAAACAAATCATATCCACTTGAACATTTTGTTGGTTTACCTTCTCAACAATACGTTCAATACTAATAAAAGAAACATCAACAACAATCAAATCTAAATCTAAAAACTTGTCTTTTTCCAAATCTTTAATATTTGTATTTTCATAAAGTTCAACCCTTGGATTATTTCGCAAACTATGGTGCATCACATTTGTTCCAACATCAATCGCAACAACTTTTTTTGCCCCATGTTGAAGAGAACAGTCTGTAAACCCTCCCGTTGAAGAGCCAATATCCATTATCGTTTTATTTTTAACATCAACATTAAAAACTTTAAGGGCTTTTTCTAATTTTAAACCACCGCGAGAAACATACTTCAACACATCATTTTCAACAATTTCAATTTTATCGTTATCACCAACAGAAAAACTAGCTTTTATTTGCTGTTTTTGGTTAACCATAACAAATCCATTTAAGATTAATTCCTGTGCTTTTGATCTTGTTTCAACAAGTTTTCTTTCAACCAACTCTTTATCTAATCTGCTCATAAGTTCAGTTTAACATTTTAAGCCCATATTTTCAAGTCTTTTAATAAAATAAAAATATTTAAAAATTTTGTAAAACACCTTAAAAATAGTTGATTTATGGAAATTTTTTTGATAACATTTTTATAGTTGATAAAGTTCAACAGAAAAGGAGAAAAATATGAACACAATTAGCGCAGGTGAATTTATTAAACAAGTTGCAGAAGCAACAGGTTGCACACAAGTTCAAGTTAAAACTATTTTGAACGCCGCTGGTGAACAACTTAAAACAAACCTTAAAAAGGGCAATGAAATGCACTTCATTGGTTATATGAACTTTGGTATCAAATCTGAAGGAGCAAAAACAAAACTTAATCCTTTCACAGGTAAAAAGATTAAAGTTGCTGCTTGCAAAAAACCTACAGTTAAATTGAGTGCATCTTTCAAACAATTATTGAAAAAATAATATTGTTTTCAATATGTTTTGTTTGAACTTTAAACCACACACTTGTGTGGTTTTTTCTTTTTATAAACAAAGAATAAAATAAAAAATCCATAGCAACCGCTTATGGATTTTTTTTAAACACTAAATTAATAAAACATAATTTTATTTCTTAATTATCTTTTTACACCAAGTGCGTTTAGAGCAATTTGGACATTTTAAATAACGGGTTGTTCCCATATGCATTGCAGAAAGTGCTTCTTTATAAGTTGGTACAATTTCACAACCACATTTTTTACACTTGTATGAGCCAACACTTACTTCAAGTTTTAAAGCATAAAAGCAAGGAATTAAAAACACAACACAAAGCGTAAGAATTGAAACTAATTGCCAAATTCCTTTTGGAATTAAAAATGCTGAAATGCAAACACCACCAAACAATGCTGTTATGCTCACAATCATAATAACCCACATTGATTTCCAAATTATTTTATTTTTTACTTCTAATTCTTGCGTCATAGCAAGTAAAAGCTGTTCATTTTTTTGATTATTATTTTCCATAACAATTTTCTCCCCACTCAAAATTTCATTTAAACTTACACAAAAAATTTCACACATTTTTAAAAGTGAGTTTGCATCTGGTATGCCATTACCATTTTCCCACTTAGAGATTGTTTTTTCGCTAACATATAATTTTTCAGCTAGTTTTGTCTGAGTTAAATTTTTTGCTTTTCTTTCTTCTTTAATAAAATTTCCAATTTTAATATAATCCATACCTTCTCCTTTTGTTATATTTATTATATCATATACATACCAACTTACAATAAAAAACAATTTAATAAAACTCTACAAATTTACCGATTTTTATTTAATTATAATAAAAAAAGAATTGGGGAATAACCCCCAACTCTTTATAAGGCAATTGATTTATTTTTTGCCTTTGGCTGTTTTAGACATTGTTTTTTGAAGATGCTCTTTTAACTTGTTTACATCTCCTGTTACATTTGCCTTTCTTAAACAAACATATTCAACTTTATTAAACACCAACACCAATCTCGTATTATCTTCAAAATAACTCGATAATTGTTTCAATGCGTGAGTCACAGTAGAAACAACTTGATTATCTTTATGTAATGTTTCAACACAAGAATTTGCATCAATTTTAATTAGAATAAAATCCATCTCATCAATTTTTTGTTTTTCAAAAGATTTTTTTTGGCTTTTAACCAACATAAGTGGAATAATTAAATACATTATTTCTAAAATCACTAAAGCAACTAACAACACAATATCCCAAACAAATGATTTGCCTTTAACAATATCAAAAACCAATAAACCAATCATACAAACAATAAGAATTGGGATTAATATTGCAATAATTTTATCTTGAGTTCTTTTTTGAGATTTGTAGATATATTTTGCACTAACAATACTATCTTCCAACTCATACTTAAATTTACATTCAAACATAACCTCTCCTAAATTTTATCGTGAATACTATACGATTTAAATTTGCGTTTTCTTATAATTATAAATGTTAACACAGCAGCAGCAAGTAAAGCAACAGAGGCTACAACAATCAACACTATTTGCCAAGCTTTTAACAAAATTCGTTTTCTTGTTACGAATATGGTATCTAGATCTGTTTCAACTTTATTTAAATCTACAACAATGTATTTATTATCAGTTGAATATTCAACTTCTCCAGCCTTATTTCCAGTCAAGAAATAAACTCCAATTATATTGTTCACTTTAGGAATTGATAAATATAAATTATTGTTTACTTTTTGATTTTCACCGTTAACTATTAAAGATATTGTGTAACCCATTGCAAACTCTGTGTTACCTTTTAAATATTTTGTAATCTTTCCGTAAATGTTTGCATACTCAACACTATCCGGTTTAATTGGTTTAACTGAAAGAGTTGCATTTAAAGGAATTAAGTTAACATATTCTTTATCTGTTAATCCTCTTTCATTATAAACAGTTACAGCACCAACCCCACTAACATTTGTTGTTAGGCTATAAGGATAAATTGTTAACCCTCTAATTCTAACATTATCAATTCTATAGTTACCAGCGTCATATCCACCCAAGGCTCTAACAGTATCTATGAAAACATTTTTATTTGTTCCAACTGAATAGTCTTCAAATCTAACAACTAATTTATCAACATCAACAATCAAGTCGTCACCTGGTAATTTTGTTGAAACTGAGATGTTTTGAGTTGCCATTAATTCAGCCTGATTATTTCCATCATAAACTTTATCATAAACAGAAACATTTGTTAAATTAATTGTCAATTTCTTAATTTGAATATAATTTAAAATTGTTAATTCTTTTGTTAGCAAGTTAAAGTTTTTATTAAATAGTGAATCTTGCAATGCAATATTATAAATATATAGATTGTAATAAACGTTCTCATTTGCTTGCCATACTTCCGTTCCTTTTTCATCGCTTGCAATATAAGAAGAAATTGATGGATCTAATTTTAAATTACTTCCAGCATTAGAAACTATTTTACTATATGAAATATTAATTTGATTTCCATCAGTAAGCTTTAAGAATCTAAATACATTTTCAACACTATAAGAACTTGATTTATTATAAGTTTTACTTGTTTGATTTCCAGCAACAGCATTTGCATCATAAGTTAAAATAATATCCCTAGACTTAATTGTTAACGATATATTTTCAACAAGAGAAATATCTGTAAACCAATTAAATGAACCTGTGGTTTTTAATGTGATTAAAACCTTATATTCTCCAACATTTTCAACCTCATCTAACAATCCACCAGTTAAAGCACCATTCTTTAATAATTGATATTTTATTTCAAAAGCATCTTTAATTTGTTCTGCAACTTGAATATCATTGTCTCCACCCTCTCCACAAGTTAATTTTTGAGGAACTGCAATTCCATCGTTATTGCACAAATAAGTCTTTTGATAACTAGGCCCTTGATTATAGACAACAATCGGTTGAACTTGGAAAACTATTTGGAAGTTATATAACAATTTACCAATTTCAACACTGCAATCATTAACAGCACCAACACCTTCAACAATTCTTTCATTGTTCTTTAGTGTGATGCCATATGATTCATATAAAGCTTCACTCAATTCGTTGCCAATAACAACATATTTACCACTAATAGGATCATAATTCGTTAAATAAATTTTAACTCCAGATGTCCTAAATAATTTTAAATAATCATCAGACATAATTGTGTATATATTTTTTAACGGAGACATAAATTGCCAGCTATAATCTAAAACAGACTGTTTGTTAGAGTGAACAGTTTCACCAAATGGCAACTGTGAATCTGCAAATAAATACACATTTTCATAGAAGTCTTTACTATCTGTTACAACTGTGGTAATTTTTAAATTTTTATTTTGGATTTTAATTGAATAAATAATATCAATTTCTTCACCCACTTCAGGAATATATTCCCCAACATTAAATGTAAATGAATATTCTCCAACATCTGTTCGAGCAAATGATACAATATTACCAGCAATTTG
>JBGVFL010000013.1:0-3506 GCA_045120995.1 Candidatus Onthoplasma sp.
AATTGAAGAATGTGAATATATTTTTAAATAAAATACTTCCCACCGTTTTATTTGTTTTAATATTTGATACGTTAACCAAGCCATCTAATGTTCGCTGTTCAATTTGTTCAGCTGTTAAACCCGTATCAGGCTTGGGATTAAATCTAGATATTTTTTTGATTTTTTTAGAACTGTTTGATTTCTTATTTTTCATAAATTCCTCTTTGATATATTTTAGCATAATAAATATATTTTAACAAATATAATTTAAAGAGAATATTAAATAGTTTTAATTTTTATTCAACATATAATAACATTTTTATTTTAATATTCATATTTATAAAAAGGAGGATAAAATGGATTTTAGTGATGTTGAGGTGAAAATAAATAAGCCATACCCCGAAATTGTTAATGTTGAAGAAGATGTTACAACTGTTGCAATATTAAAAAATTTAGCCAATAGTAGAGTTGGCGAGTTGGCGGGAGTTTTGCAATATGTTTATCAATCTGTTATAGCAGATAAAACTAATCAAAACATTGGAGAAATTTTTGAAGAGATTGGAATTGTTGAAATGATTCATCTTGATATGTTAATGCACGCAATAACAATGTTTGGCGGTGTTGCTAAATATGAAGATGCTCAAGGGAATTTTTTTAATACAGCGAACTTAAATTACACAGTGAAGTTAAAAGATATGCTTGCAAATAATATCAGGGCAGAGATGCAGTCGATTGATAATTATAAAATGGCGATGAATAGAGTTAAAAATCAAAGTTTAAAAGATTTGTTTGCACGAATAATTGAAGATGAAGAACGACATATTGAAATATTTAAAAGAATAAAAAACAGCGTTGAATTTATGTCTATTTAAATGATGTTTCAAACATCATTTTTTTATTTTAATATTAATAATGTTGATTATAAAGTTTTCAATTTGGTAATATTAACGTAGGGGGGAGTTATGTTAAGTGTTATAGATGCAGAGAATAATTTAGTTGATGTGATTCAAAAGATTGAAAGTTTTGAAGTTTTTAAACAAGGAAACCGTGAACTTATTGATCAAAAAGACAATAGATTTATTTTTATGAAAAAAAAACTTTTAGATTTGTTTTCAAGTTCAAGGCTTATGCCAGCATTTGGAGTTAGTTTGCATAATGAAACAATGCAAGAAATTGAAAGTGGTGTTTGGTTAAAAGTTAACTTTAATAAAGAAATTGTTAAAAACGGGCTTCCATTTGCATCTTTATTATTTAAACTCGAAGAAGTTCAAGGATTTAATTTAATTAGGCTCTATAAAGGAAAGTTTGATGGTCGATGTTTATATTTGGATCTTGATCAGGCTTATGATTTAAGTTCTATTATCAAAACAAATAATTAAATTGCTATAAAATCAATGACAGTTTCACTTTAAGCATTGATTTTTTTTGTTTTTTTTGTTAGAATTGGCTTATTAAATTTAATAAGAGATAGTAGGGACTTTTTATGTCAAAAGAAAAAATTAAAGAAATATTTGAATCTAAATTTATGTTGTTAGCTTTAGTTTATGCTGCGGTTTTTTTGGTTTCAAGTTTTTACGGACCGCTAGAGATTCTTCTAATTCCATTGATGATTGGTGCATTTGCATCATTAAATATTGAAGATGGGTTTTATTTCTTTCTTTATAGCCAAACATTTTATAGGTCTGAACTTTTAATGAGACCTGGCATTATTGCCGAAGTTGTGTATATAGTTTTTTTGCTTATAAAATTTATAAAAGGAGTAAAAAACAAGAAATATAAGTTATATAAAAGGCTAGGAATATTAATTGCAATTTTCACAGGGTATTCACTTTTTGTTTCGTTGTTTCATTCAATGGCGTCTTATTCAATTGCCTATATTTGCTATTTGCCTATATTTTATATTATTTTCTGCACAAGGAATGAATACGACTTAAAAAAAATAGTAAGAGTATTGGGTGTTTCTTTGGTGTTTTCTTGCGTTGTGTCTTTGGGAATGTTGCCAATAACAACACGAGTAACTTGTTATAGAATTGTTGATGGTGCGTTAAGATTCCGCGGATTCTATGGCTCAGCAAACACTTTATATATGACGGCATTATTAGCGTTGAGTTGTTATATGTATTTATATTTTAAAGACAAAATTAAATTTAAAGAATATATAACAATGTTTGTTCTTCTTGCAGTAATTTCTCTTTTAACTTCTTCAAAAGCAAATTTGGTTTTATTAATGTTCATAACAGCTATTAGCATTATTTTTTATTTGGCTAAAGATTTTAAAAAAAGAATAGGTTTGATTTTAATTGCGGGGCTTTTGGGAGTTGGTGTTTTATTAATTTTTAAAGATTTCACAATGTCGTTAATAACAAGGTTTTTAAATGTTGATTCTAAAAATTTCTTAAACTCACTTTCAACTGGAAGAATGGATATTTGGTCTGCATATGCAAAAGAGATTTTTGAAAGTCCTTTTGATTGCTTGTTTGGTCACGGAATTTTCAGTAGCTATGCCTATGTTCCAGAACAAGGACAAGGAAGAGCGCAACATAATTTATATATTTTCCTATTATATAAATTTGGAGTTGTTGGAATATTATTCTTGTTTGTTATCATATGGCAATTTGTGAAGGATTGCGGAAAAGCAAAGCCGTCACTTGTTAATTTTATTCCGTTGCTATATTTCTTAGTTGGGGCTATGGTTGATAACTCATTTATGTATCCGCAATTCTATATAATTGTTGCAATGGTTTTATTTAACACAGAAAAAAAGCAACAAGTTGAAATTAAAGAAATTGAAACAGGTAATAAAATAGAAACAGAAAATAAAGTATAAAAAAGGGGACTGAAGGCAGTCCCTTTTTAAATTGTAAATTCATTTTCTTCAGGTTTGTCTATAAAGTAAACGGTGTGAATATTTTTATCGTCCCCTGTTCTTTGTTTTCTTAGTTTATAGTTACCAATCTCTTCAACATCTAGTTGGGGATAATGTTCTCGATAAGAATATTGAGCTTGAATTAAACCGCCAGGGTTAAGATGTTTATTATAAAGTTTGTTTAGAGTTTTTTCGAATTTAATTTTATCTTTACCAATTGAATGATAACCCCATATGTTAGATAACATAATTAAGTCATACTTTTCTTTTAAAACTTTTGGGAAATCATTTATGTCTGCGATCTTAAACTTGAGAGAATAGTTATTTTCTCTTAACAAATTTTGAAGAGTTAAATAACAGTCTTCATTATGATAGAAATCACAAGGAAATAAAAGTTGAGGGTGTAGAAGCTGTTCTGCCATAAAATTAACATCGAATTGATTATTTTGACCTTCTATGTGTTCCTCCTGTTCTAGCATAAGAATATCCCAAAACCCTTTTGAGAAAATTGATAAATCGTGAGAAATTTTGTTATATATAGACCAATGAAAGATTTGGGTTGAGTTAATAAGATTTTTCATTGTTTGATAATCAAGGTTCATAATCAACGCTCGTTTATATTCAACAAAAAGCTTAGTGTAGGGATTTATATCAATAATTG
>JBGVFL010000014.1:0-21466 GCA_045120995.1 Candidatus Onthoplasma sp.
GAAATTTAATTCATTTGCATCTTGTTTAACAACGTCTATAACATTATCTTGATCTTCTAAGAATTCAAAAACAGATTTAGCTTCATTAAATTCATTTTTGCTTATTCCATCTAAAAGCCTTGTTGGATTTTCATTTGTTACATCACACCTTGTTTTTATTACACTAATTAAGGAATTCGCAACACTATCAATAAGTTCTTTAAACTGAATAATTTGAGCACCCGCCTTTAAACATACATCATTTATATTGTTTATCATATAACTAATTGTGTGGCCTTTAAAGTGCTTTGTTAAATAGTCGCTAGCCTCAATACAAGCTGGGCGATCTATATTTGGGTCTAATGATATATTATCATCAATAATTCCAGCTTCTGTTTCAACAAGCAATAGAGCATCTTTTTGAATTAATGGCACTATTTGAATGTTTTGAATTGTTAAATTGCTTAACCCGTGTTGAACTAATACAGTTGGACAATTTGTTGCCTTACTTAATCTTTTCGCCAACGTTGAAAGCGTACTAATTAAACTAACTGACTTATCTTCATATTGACTCAAAACTTTCTCAATCGACTTATAATCCAACTTATCATCTTCCAACAATGAATTAACATATTCTTTATAAGCAAGACTAGTTGGAACTCTTCCTCCACTTGTGTGAACCTGCTTAAAATAGCCCATACTCTCAAGAGCATTTAATTCATTTCTTATTGTTGCTGAACTAATATCCTTAAAGTAAACGTTTAATCCACCGCTGGTTAATGGTTTTGCTGAACGAATATATTCATCAACAGCCACAAGAATAATTTCTCTTTTCCTTTTATTTTTCTCGTCTATATTCACTTTCTTCCCTTTTAGCACTCTTATTGTTTGACTGCTAACTCTATTTTATGCAGATTGCTAACAAATGTCAACTGAAATATGTAACTTTTTTTGGATTTTTTTGTTGAAAAATAAAAAAGAGGTTTTTTAACCTCTTTAAAATCTAATAACTAAATAAATTCAACTATTATACTATTTGAAACATAAAAATGTTCATCAGTTATTCTTAAGAAACCATCTTTTACTTCAATCATCTTCATTAGTTTTAAATTTCTAATTGCCAATGCTTTAGTTTTAAGAAGATCTTCATTAAAATCTTGCTTAAACTTTTCTAAATCTAGACCTTTTGCGGTTCTTAAAGAAAGCATTATTCTTTCAGTTCTTCTTTCGTTATTTGAAATATATTCTTTACTATATACTGCAGATTTTCCTTCTCTCATAGCATCAATATAAGTATCTAAACGTTTAGTGTTATAGTGTCTGTAATTATCTAAAAAGCTATAAGCCGACACACCTAAACCAAGATAATTTGTTCCGTCCCAATACTTTTTATTGTGTTTACATTCAAAACAAGGTTTTGCATAATTAGAAACTTCATAACGTTTAAATCCTTCTTTTTCTAGAAGTTTATTTAGTTTTGTGTAAACATCAACAATAGACTTATCATTTACCGGTTTTATTGAACCCTTTCTTAATTTATCATAGAGCAAAGTGTTTCTTTCTAATTGCAAACTATAAGTAGAAATATGTTTAACATTATGTTTAATTAAGAATTTGATTGTATCCAAAACAGATTTAGATGTTTGACCAGGAAGACCAATCATAACATCGCCATTAACATTTGGAAATTCACTAGAACTTAAAATTTCAAAAGTATCTTTAATATTAGCAACACTTTGAATTCTTCCGTTTGCCCTAAGAAGTTTTTCATCAATACATTGAACGCCCACACTTATTCTATTAACTCCAGCTTCAACGTATTCAAAGAATTTTTCTCTAGTGAAACTTCCTGGATTAACTTCAATTGTAAATTCAGTTTTATCTGCAAAATGAAAACTTGAAAAAAGTTTTCTAGATAAACTAGCAATAAAGCCCTCATAAACAATGCTTGGAGTTCCACCACCAATAAAGATACTATCAAAAGTTTTTTCAGCAAAGTTATCTTTAACCATATCTATTTCTGTGAATAATGCATCAAGATAAAGTTGTTGTGCTTTTTTATTCATAGAATACGAAACAAAATCGCAATAATCACATTTCTTATTGCAGAATGGAATGTGAATATATAACCCCATTGGATTTTCATTTTCAAACATAATAAAATACCCCTAAAAAAATAATTAATCTATTCTATGATATTATTATACATCAAAAAATAAAAATTTCCTAATAATTTAACAAGTTTTTTAAATTTTCAGTTTATGGGTTTTTTATTTAATTTTAATATTAAAACATTAATAAAAAAAGGGATTAATCCCTTTTTAGTCATCTAATTTTAAGATTGTTACAAATGCTTCACTTGGAAGTTCAACTGAGCCCAATCTTCTCATTCTCTTCTTCCCTTCTTTTTGTTTTTCAAGAAGTTTACGTTTTCTTGTTACATCTCCACCATAACATTTAGCTAAAACGTCTTTTCGCATTGCTGAAATTGTTTCTCTAGCAATAACTTTTCCGCCAATTACCGCTTGAATTGGAATTTCAAATAAATGACGTGGAATAACACCTTTCAATCTCTCGCAAAGTGCTCTACCCCTTGGGTATGCTTTATCTTTATGAACAATTATTGAAAGAGCATCACAAACATCGCCATTTAACAAAATATCCAACTTAACAAGGTCACTTTCTTGATATCCTGCTAGTTCATAATCCATGCTTGCATATCCTTTACTTATTGATTTAATTTTATCAAAGAAATCATAAACAATTTCATTTAGTGGCATTGTATAAATAAGTTTTGTTCGGTTTGCATCAATATACTGCATATCGTGGTAAACTCCGCGACGATCAGCACATAAATCCATAATCCCGCCCAAATATTCCTTAGGTGTTATTATTTCCATTTTAACAATTGGTTCTTCCATTTTTTCAATATTGTTAATTGCTGGCATTTCTGTAGGGTTCGTCACATCATATTCCTTACCCTTTTTATCCCAAATCTTATATTCAACACTTGGGGCAGTTGTGATGATATCTAAACCGAATTCACGCTCCAATCTTTCTGTTATAATCTCCATATGAAGAAGACCCAAGAAACCACATCTAAAACCGTGACCTAACGCTAAAGATGTTTCCTTTTGGAAGTTAATACTTGCATCATTAAGTTTGAGTTTTTCAAGAGCATCATTGAGTTCTTGATATTTGTCTCCATCTAGTGGGAAAATTCCGCAGAAAACAACACTTGTTGCTTCTTTATATCCATCTAAAGCCTTTTCAATTGGGTTGTTTTTAAGAGTTATTGTATCTCCAACTTTTGTGTCTCTAACTGTTTTAATTGATGCTGCAATATAACCAACATCACCAGCTTTTAAACTATCAACTGGAACTGCTTGAGGCTTATAAACGCCAACCTCTGTAACTGTAAATGATTTTTTTGTTTGCATAAAAAGTATTTCATCGCCAACTTTAACTTCACCGTCCATAATTCTAACCATACTTACAGCGCCCTTATAACTATCATAGTAGCTATCAAAAATAAGCGCCTTAAGTGGAGCATTTTCATCTCCTTTTGGTGCAGGAACATATTTAACAACAGCATCTAAAACACTTTGAATGTTTAACCCTGTTTTTGCACTAATTTCACAAGCTTCATCACAAGGAATTCCAATTATATCTTCAATTTCGTTTTTAACTCTTGGAACATCTGCGCTTGGAAGGTCTATTTTATTTAAAACTGGTAAAATTTCAAGATTTGCATCTAATGCTAAATACACATTTGCCAAAGTTTGTGCTTGAACGCCTTGACTTGCATCAACAACTAAAATTGCTCCTTCACACGCAGCCAAAGAACGACTAACTTCATAAGAAAAGTCAACGTGCCCAGGTGTGTCAATTAAATTTAGTGTATATTCTTCACCATTATAGTTATATTTCATTGTTGCAGGAGTTAATTTAATGGTTATTCCCCTTTCTCTTTCAATATCCATACTATCAAGCAATTGCTCCGCCATATCACGTTTTGCAACTGTGTTTGTGAATTCCATTAATCTATCTGCTAATGTGCTTTTGCCGTGGTCAATGTGAGCCACAATACAAAAGTTTCTTATTTTATCTTGTCTACTCATAGTTGTTAGTATAACAAAATAAACTAATTTTGTCAAAGATATAAAAAAAGAAAAAAGGACTTAAATATTAAGCCCTTCATCTGATTCAACGATATATCCTATTGTTTGCTTGCACTTTGTTTTCATTTTTGTTTTATCTGTAGATTCATCTTTATAAAATCTGCCTTCTTCTTTCACATATAAATCATAATTTTCGACATATGTCATTGAACAACAATCAAGAATTTCTCTTTCCAACTTTTCAATTGTTTTACGAAAAGGTAGGGGTAATTTCTTATATTGTTCTTCAGTATAGGCGCTTATGATTTTTGCTAAAGATGCGTGTAATACTTCAAAATATATGTCTGAAGTGTTTTCTTTATCAGATTTCTTGAACTTCTCGTTAATATCTAAAATAAAATTTAATTCTGCTTCAAATTTCATAATAAATCTCCTATATGTTAAGAGATTAACACACAAAACCCATTATGTCAATATTTAAAAATAAAAGACTTCTTCAAACTTTTTGTCTAATGCCAAGCAAAGCAATAACGCTAAATTTGCTGTTGGGCTAGAAGCTCCTTTTTCAATGGCTATTATTGTTTGACGAGTTGTTCTAACTATTTTTACCAATTCTTCTTGAGATATGTTTTATTTACATTTTTTTAAAAGATTTTTTTAATCTTATAATTTTGCTTACGAATTGATATTTTTATTGTTAAAAAAAGACCGTTTAGGGTCTTTTTCTTATTCAGCGACTGCTGGTTCTGTTACTGTATATTCAACATCAACTGTCAAATTGCAGAATTTTATAGTCATTGTTTTTGTTCCAAGCTCTTCAGTTGTGAAGCCCAACACCATTTCCGGTTTTAATTCAAGAACATAAGGAGTTTGAGTGTATAAATCTTCAAAGAAATTTAAAACTGCACTTGTTAAATCCAATTCTTCTCCTAAAACATATTCCGTTTTGATTCCTTCAACTTCAATTCTTGATTCACAATCAAACCATTCAATTCCTTTTGGTTTTTCATTAAAATCTTGCAAAGCAACATCATCATATTCTAACGAAATTGTTTCAGAGTTTTCAGTTTTGATTGTTAAAGATGATAGTTTAGAATTAATTAATTTTAAAGTTGTTTCGGTTGTAGTTTCTTCTAATACCAATTTGTAAGTTATTGTTAATTCATTTTTAAATTTTGAAGCTTTTTGAAAATTACCAACAATATAATCATTTAATAAATCACTAACAAAATGTCTAGGATCTTGTTGAAGTTCTGCAGAAAGACTTCTATTGAACTCACACGATGGAGCATCTCCAACCATTGTTACACTGCTAAAATACCTATACCAATAATTACCGTCTTTCTCTGTCCAAACATCTATACCACCATTTTCAACTTTTTGATATAAAGTTTCACTGGTTGCAACATAAAACATTTCCCCAATTTCAACTTTTACCGCTTCTGATGTTTCTATTGTTTGCATTGCAGTTACAATAGCTTTTTCAGCATTTTGTTTAGAAACCGAAACAGGTTTATCTTTACCACATCCCCCAACAACAACGATTGTTGATAAAAGAATTAATATGCAACAAAGAAAAGACATAAGTTTCTTATTCATTACCCCTCCATATTTATCAATATTTTATATAATTTTTCAACCAAAGTCAAAGATTTTTTAAAAAAATAAAAAAATATTAATCCTTTTAATTTGTACAAGCAAAAAACAACTTTATTCGACATATATTTCTTTAATAAATTAAAAGGAAATAATAAATATGGTTTTTGAGAGTTTAGGTCAATTCCTATCTAAATTGATGTTTTTTCACGGTTACGTTAATGAATATAATGGTTTTCCTAAACCACTAAACAAAAAAGAAGAAGATTTATTAATTGAACAAATGAGAAATGGTGATGCTCAAGCGAGAGAAAAATTAATTAATCACAATATGAGATTAGTTGCTCACGTTTGTAAAAAATATAACGGGGCTGCAGAAGCAGATGATCTTCTATCGGTCGGTTCTTTAGGGCTTATTAAAGGTATTGACAGTTTTAAATGCAATAAAGGTAGCCAACTTTCAACGTATGTGTCTAGATGTATTGAAAATGAGATTTTAATGTTACTGAGAGCAAACAAAAAGCATAAAGTATGCATAAGCATTGAAGATTCAATTGGGGTTGACAAAGATGGTCAAGAAATGAGTTTGTATGATATTATCCCCCAAAACGAAAATCAAGACCCCGATTTTATTGTTGAACGAAAAATAACAATTGAAGAAATTTCAAAAATTATGAAACAAAATCTATCTGATAGAGAATTTAAAATTATAGATTTAAGATACGGCTTAACAAATCATTTTGAAAGAACACAACAAGAAGTTGCAAATATATTAAAAATTAGCAGAAGTTATATCTCAAGAATTGAAACTAAAGCTTTAGAATTAATACGCAAAGAACTTTGTAAAAAATAAAAAAACACCCATATGTGCATAAAAAATGGAGAATGACTACTCATTCTCCACCATCCAAAAGGATGAAAGCATTTAGGTGGCAGTTTGGCCTATAAGCCGAGTTCTGTTTTAAATGGTCATCTATCTAGTTTACACATTGCTGTGCACCTCTAGCGGTATTTTTAATGTCCTAGCGAGCAACCTTAACGGACATTTTAACCTTGCTTCAGGTGGGGTTTGCATGGACCAGCGTTGTCGCCAACACTGCGGTGAGCTCTTGCCTCGCCTTTTCATCCTTACTAAAAACCTGCTCAGGGGTATAGCGGTTATTTTCTGTTGCACTTTCCTTCGAGTTGCCTCGACTTGCCGTTAGCAAGCACCTTGCTCTGTGAAGCTCGGACTTTCCTCAAATTAAACCTTACGTTTAACTTGCGACCATCTGACCAAGCTGACGATTACATTCTAACACGAATTTTGAGTTTGTCAATACCCAAATTTAAAATTTTTTGTATTTTTTTGGTAAATAATGAAAAAAACTGGGGTTTAAAACCCCTGTTTTAGTCTATTTTAAAGAAGTTTTTAGCGATTTTATCGGTTGTTTTTACTAGTTCTTCAAAACTTACATTTCTTAAATCTGCCACAAATTTTGCAACCTCAACCACGTTTTTGGGTTCATTTCGCTTCCCACGATATGGGGTTGGAGTTAAATATGGGCTATCTGTTTCAAAGAAAAAACTATCAATTGGCAGATTTTTAGCCACTTCCTGCACATTTTTTGCATTCTTATAAGTTACAGTGCCTGTAAACGAGAATTTAACACCTAATTTTAATAATTCCTTGGCAAAATCCCAGCTTCCGCTATAGCAATGCATAACAGCACCATACTCAAATGGAGCGTACTGTTTTAATATTTCTAAAGTGTCTCCATATGCATCTCTGCAATGAATAACTATCGGCAATTTATATTGTTTTGCAAGCTTAATTTGGGCTTCAAATACTCGTTTTTGTTCTTCCTTATTCTCTTTATTATGGAAATAATCTAACCCAATTTCACCAATAGCTACTAATTTTTTACTGTTTTGATTTAAGTAATTAATAAGTTCTTGTTCATTATATTGATTACAATCGTCTGGGTGAAAACCTACAGTATAATAAACACTTTCATATTTTTGAGAAATTTCACAAGCTTTTTTGTTTGAAATTGTATCACACCCAACACAAATTGCCTTTTCTACTCCAACAGACAAAAAATTATTGACAATTTGGTCAACTTCTTCATTAAATTGGTTATCGTTTAGGTGACAATGCGTATCTAACACAATTTTGTTCTCCTTAGTAATTGTAGTATATCATATTTAATTTTACTTTGCAATCTATCACCCAAGTTATTTTTCTACAAAAATAGACAAATTGTTTTATCTTTCTATATTGACACATTGCAATTCTTATGATAAAATTTAGCCATTTTAGTGAGGTAATATGAATAAAATTAAGAATTGTGAAGACAATCTAGACTTAGTTATATCTTTTGGAGACCAAGCAATGTTAAATTCTGGAAATATTTTTAGCAATTATGCAAGATTTTTAACTCTCACTAACATTGCTAACTTTTGCGAAATAACTAACGCAGATGAGTCTTTTGGTAGAAATGGTTTTCGTTTGATTTTTGATAGAAAAAATTTGAAAAACATCAACACTTTGAAACTAAGTTTTTGTGGAAATGATATAGCTATGATAAAACTTTTAGATTATACAATATTTTGTAGTGCAGAAGAATGTTTTTGGAAAGAACTTTCAAGAGAAGAATTCAATGTATTTAACTATATTTTAAATAGCTGGAGAGCATTCTTGTCTGAAAACATTTTAGGATATAAGGAACAATTTAATAAAACAATAATCTTATCAAATATGGATTATTCATGCTGTATTTAAAATAAAAAAACACCTAAAATTAGGTGTTTTTTCTTTTATTTATTCAACTTCTCCACTTTTAATTTCGTTGTTATTAGATTTTTTCTTAAGTAAACCTT
Source organism: Candidatus Onthoplasma sp. (assembly GCA_045120995.1). Classification (GTDB taxonomy): domain Bacteria; phylum Bacillota; class Clostridia; order Christensenellales; family UBA1242; genus Onthoplasma. The sequence goes on from JBGVFL010000014.1 coordinate 8,559, forward strand.
TTAGCATTCCCCATAATTCCGTTTTATTTTCTTTTCTTTTAATTAATCTAACAATGTTAGCTCTATGAGCATACACAACTAAAAGCAAGATTCCGCCAATTAAAATATAATTTGCCCAGTTTATTGGATTTGTTAAACATATTTCCACAACGCTCATAACAACAACAAAACCAATAGTGAAAATTGATGCATATTTAATAAACAACATTCCTATTACCATAAGAACAAATGCTATTAAACTCACCCACCAATTTGCAACTAAGAATACGCCTATACTTGTTGCAATTCCTTTTCCACCTTTGAAATTGTATAGAACTGGGAAAATATGACCCAAAACAACTGAAAAACCAGCAACATAAATAGCAATTTCTGAACTACAACCTGCGAAGTGTTTAAATGTTAAGGCCGCCACCAATGTTGGAACAAGACCTTTAACCATATCTAAAACAAAAGTTAAAATCCCAGCCCAAAAACCAAAAGCTCTCCACGTATTAAGCGTTCCAGGGTTTCCACTTCCATGTTTAGTTATATCATCGTGTTTAACTTTTGCAATTAATCTTGCAGAGCTAAAATTACCTATAAAGTAAGAAGTAATTCCTAAAATAATATAATATAAATAACTCATTGTGTCTCTCTTTTATACTTCTTGTATAATAACAAACTTTATATTTTTTGGCAACCAATTTTTATTAATTAATTAAATCATTTTAAAACATATAAAAAAAGAGATCGTATTTTGACGAATACAACCTCTTCTTTTATTTAATTAGTTTTCATTTTTGTTTTTGAATTGAATTCTAATTGGTGTTCCTTTAAAGTCCCACGCTCTTCTAAAGCTATTTTCTAAATATCTAAGGTATGAATTTTCAATAAGTTCTGCATGATTACAATAGATTGTGAATGTTGGTGGACAAACAGACACCTGCTGTCCGTATAAAACCTTAACTTTTTTACCATTTTTAGCTGGTGGTTCAGTTGTGCTAATAGCATTAAGTAAAACATTTGTGAATAACGACATTGGTATTTCACGTTTTGCGTTACTTAAAACATAGTCAACCTTTTCCATTATTTGGCCAATTCTTTGACCACTTTCGCAAGAAACATAGAGTGTTACAAAGTATTTCATAAAAGCCAAATCTGTTTCAAACTGTTTTTCAAAAGCTTTTCTTGTTGCTTCATTTCTTTCCATTAAATCCCATTTATTAACCACAATAACGCTAGGTTTTCCTTGCTCGTTAATAAGACCCGCAATTTTAACATCTTGTTCAGTTATTCCAACGCTTGCATCAATAACAAGAACAGCAACATCACACCTTTCAATAGCATTTAAAGTTCTAATAACACTATATCTCTCAATACTATCTGGTTCAATCCTAGCCTTTTTTCTAAGTCCAGCAGTATCAATTAAAACATAGTCTTTATTATTCCATCTAAAAGGACTATCAATTGCATCTCTTGTTGTTCCCGCAACAGAACTAACAACAACCCTATCTTCACCTAATAATTTATTTGTGATGCTAGATTTTCCAGCATTTGGTTTTCCTACTAATGCAATTTTAACTGCTTCATCATCTTCGCTTAGATCTATCTTTTTAAGGTGTTTCACCACTTCGTCAAGAAGATCACCAATACCTTTGCTGTGTTCAGCGCTTATTGCAATAGGGTCTCCTAATCCAAGTTCATAAAATTCATACGTTTTTTCAACTTGATAATTATCTAATTTATTAACAGCGACAACTTTAGGCGCTTTTGCTCTTCTTAAGTGAGTTGCAACTTCCATATCATGTTGAGTCATTCCCTCTTTGCCATCAACAAAAAGGATTATAACATCTGCTAAATCTATCGCCAAATTTGCTTGCTCAATAATTCTTTTATTAATTTCATCATCTTTTCCAAAGTCTAACCCACCTGTGTCAACAATTTGAAATTGATAGCCACACCACTCAGCGTTGGCAAAAATTCTATCTCTAGTTACACCAGGGATATCTTCAACAATACTTATTTTGCTTCCTGCAATTTTATTAAAAAATGTGCTTTTCCCAACATTGGGTTTGCCAACAATAGCTACTAACGGTCTTTTCATAATGATTTCATTATATCAAACTTTTAAAATTATTTCAATGGTTTTTCATTATTTAATTACTTAAATAGGTCTTACTATTGACATTTTGAGTGTTTATGATATAATGTTTTTATAAAGAGAGGTGCATTTATGCCATTTTTAGTTGAAATCAATAAATTACAAAATGAATTAGAAAACATTAAGGATAAGGTTAGCAAAAATGAACTCATTTTATATTTTGCAAAAGATGACACTGAAGCTTTGCTTGAAGAAGAACATTCTTTAAAAGCAATCTTTAAAGATGTTGGTGCAGATCAAGAATATATGGATAAGCTAAATCGTTTAATAACCCAAACAAAACAATTTATTGAAGATTTAGATGATTTAATTTCTTTAAATAATTCATTATAATAGGGAGGTTTTATGTTTGACTCATCTGAAACTCTACTCAGTTATGAAATTCAATTAAATGGAATAATCTCTCAATTAAAAAATAATTCAACCGACATATTTATTGCAAAGTTAAACTCTGAAGAATTATTGAACGATGTTAAGACTTTTAAAGAAACAACCTTTATTGGTTCTTGTTCAGAGGTTTATGAATTCAACTCCTTAATAAAAAGAATTGAGAATTTAATAAACAGAATTAACAAGGAAATAGAAATTCAAACAAAAGAAGAATATTTCATATCAAAACAAAATTATGAACATATTTAATTAAAAGTTAAGTGGTCAAACTTAACTTTTTTTATTACATCTTAAACAATTACCATTACACCTATTTGTTAGCATAGTTCTTATGAAATGTAATGCAACCATAATTAGCATTATTACTATTGAAATCGTAAACACAAATAAAGCGCCTTTGGTAAGAGCTTGATAAACTATAAAACTTAACATATATGCAATTGTGAATTGACTAAGCAAAGAAAACCACATATAAAATTTCCCAGCCTCTTTTTTTATCACAGCCAAATTGCTCACACATGGACTATAAAGTAAACTAAACACTAAAAATGAAATTGCGCTTGGAATTGAAAAGCTAACAACGCTGGTTGTTAACAGCAAGCTTGTGCTAAGCATTTTTTGAGATTGTGTGTTATTGCAAATTGCCATTGTTGAAACTATAAGTTCTTTTGCCAAAACTCCAACAATAAGAGCACAAACAATCCCCGAACTGTTCAAACCTATAGGTGCAAATATAAATGAAATTTTATCAGCAAAAAAGAAAAGAATACTATTAGAAACATTTTCAGTATATTGCAAATTAAATTGAGTGTGAGTTAATATCCAAATTATTATACCAACACTTATAATAACAGTGAAAACTCTTTTGAAAAAATCTTTAGCATTAACATATCCAACCTTGCAAATATGCTTAAAATCAATTCCTTTTAAAGGTGGGAATTCTAGCAATAGTTCGTTATTTTCATTTTTTAAAAATGTTTTAGATAAAACAACCGACATTATTAGAGCAACTATCAACCCCAAAACATATAATCCAAAGACAATTAAAAAAGAATTCTTTCCAAAAAAAGTTGAAACAATTAATGTGAAAATTGGAAGTCTAGCTAAACAACTTATGTATGGATTAATTAACAACGATTTAATTCTTAAATTTTTATCGTTCATATTTTTTGTTGTTACAGAACTCATTGTGTTACACCCCAATCCTAACAACATAATGTAAAACACTTTTCCATTTAAACCAAAAAAATTTAAAAAATCATCAAAAACAAAGGCTAAACGAGCAATAACACCGCTTTCTTCCAACAAACTTAAAAAAATAAATAATAATGCAACTTGGGGAATAAACGAAATAACGGTTAAAACAGAACTCAAAATTCCATTTCTAACAAATTCAATAAGCCATATATTATCCGTTGTTAAATATAAAATATTCATAACTGGCTTCACTATAACAAAGCTTAGAACTTTTTCTTCAAGCCCGCTTAAAAATGGTCCAATTAGAAAAAAAATGGAATAAAAGCCTATAAAAAAAGTTAATAAAAAGCCTAAAATTGTAAAAAATGGATTTAAAATTATTTTATCCAATCTAGATTTCCCATAAACAAAATTTTTATTTAAATAAATGCAGCCTTCAAGTATTTGATCAATATATAAATATCTATCCTTAATTAAATCAACATTCAAAGATTTAATAAAATTAATTTGTTCTTTATTTAAATCTAAAAATACTCCATTTAGAGCATAAACTATCGTTTTTCTATCTAAATTATATTTATTTTGTATGATTTTTACATATTTTTCTAAATAATTATTGATTTTTTCGGTATTTTTTGTTGTTTTTTCTTCTTTTTTTAATATTTCTTTATTTAATTTATATTTTTTAGCATTTATTTTAATAACACTTCTATTTAGTTTATTTCCCAACAATTTAATATTACAATCATTTTTATTGTTTTTTTTAAAAAAATCATAATTATTTATTAAAATTTTGTAATTTATACCCATTTCAGCTAATTGTTGAGCTAAGTATAAATTTTTTCTCAAACTATTAGCGTCAACCACCAACAATATTTCGTTATCATTTGCTAATAATATTTCCTTTGCCACTTCCTCTTCTTTAGAAAATGTGTTCAGAGAATAAAGCCCGGGCAAGTCAACAAATTCAAGTTGCTCGTTATCGTATTTTGTTTTTTTGATTTTAGCATCAACCGTGACTCCGTGAAAATTTCCCGTATGTTCAAACGATTTGGTTAACGAATTAAAAAGAGTTGTTTTACCAACGTTTGGATTTCCTGCAACTAAAATTCTACGCATACACCACCTCAATTTGATTTGCAATACTATCCTTCAATGTAAAACAAGTAAAATTAAAAATTATAAGTAATGTTTTTTTAAATACACTTTTTTTATATACTTGAACAACACACCCTTCATACAACCCCAACTCCATAAGTCTTGTTTTTGTTTTTTCGTCCTTTACATTAATGCTTTTTATAGCACAATCAACATTCAACTTAACATCACTCAAACTCATATAACAATATATTAAAAAAAGTTGGTGTGTATTCCACCAACTTAATATTGAACAATATTTAAAACCTGTTTAACTTCAAATTTCTTTTTTAAGAATTTTGTTTTTTCTCCGTCTATTGTAAACGCAGCATTTGAATGATTCTCAATTTGGAAGTGTTTAACCTCCCTAACAATTGCATTTTTGCTTTTCACAATTGATTTAATTCCAAACAAGAAAAGTTTAACAAACGTAAACAAACTAGATAAGCCTTTCCCTCGTTTAATTAAAACCAACTTAACTTTTCCATTGTTAATTATTTCACCCTTATTAAGTTTAAACCCGCCAGTACTTTCACCATTCATTGCCATCATATAAACAAACTTGCCATGGAATCTTTCGCCATCACACGTGATTGTCATTGGCAAGGCGTCAAAATGGAACATACATTTTATTCCAGAAAAAACATACGCAAGTCGACCAATTTTTCTCTTTATTTTACTTGATGCAGAATAGCTGGCCTGCGTTAAATAACCTGTTGCCAATGCATATGTAATATAATCATTGCCATCGAACATAACATCATAACTAATGGTTTTCAATCTTAAAACAGCATCAATAGCCTTATCAAGATTAAAAGGAATTTTAAATGTTCTAGCCACATCATTGCAAGTTCCAAAAGGGAAAATTGCTATAATTGGTTGACTACCACTCTTCATTACTCCGTTTATTATTTCGTGCAATGTTCCATCTCCACCACAAGAAATTAAAATATCATATTTGCTAGCAAATGAATGAGCTATATCTTCCGCTCCCTCTATAGGAGTAGCCATAGCATCAACTTGAGAATACCTCAAAAGCAAACGCTGTTTAATATGGGGTAAATTTTCACTAATTTTACCCTTCATTGCGTTTGGATTATAAATAATTAAAACACTTTTTATTTCTTTCACTTTTTTCTTCTCAATATCTCTAATTTTTTAAGAGATTGATTTGTTTGAATGTAAACAACTTGCTTTGGAATGTTACAAACTTCAAGTTCATTTCCTTCCAAATCCTCAATCCTTTCAATATTTATTATAGCATTATTTTTTTCTTTAGACAACAATTCTAGTTCTTCACAAGCAAATTTATTTCTCATTTCAACTTTTGTTTTTCCGTTTTGAGTGTCTTCAAGAACAACAGCAATAAAGTCGTGAGTCATAATTGGAAGAGAACTGTCTAAACTTTGCTTTGGATTTCCAAAGAAGAATCCTTCGCTATAATCCCTGTGACTAGACTTATAAACTTCATTTTTAATTTCACTAGGAAGATTGTAATCTTTATTGTTTTTTAAATAATCTAACGCCATTCTATATGCATTAACAACATTTGCAACATAATACTCTGTTTTCATTCTTCCTTCAATTTTGATTGAAGAAATTCCAGCATCTCGCATTTTATCAAGATGATCAATCATACACATATCTTTGCTATTTAATATGTATGTTCCATTTTTATCTTCTTCAATTGGATAATATTGCTCTTTGTTTATTTCTCTAATCTCATAATTCCATCTGCAAGCTTGAACACAAGCCCCGCGATTTGCATCTCTACCTGTGAAGAAGTTGCTTAACAAACATCTTCCTGAATAACTAATACACATTGCTCCATGAGCAAATGCTTCAATTTCAATATTCTCCGGAATTTTACTTCTAAATTCTTTAATTTCTTCAAGTGTCATCTCTCTTGCCAAGATAAGACGCTTAACACCCATATTAACATAAACCATTGCACTTTCACTATTAGTTATGTTGGCCTGAGTGCTCACATGAACATCAAGATTAGGAGCAATGCGTCTTACGATTGAAATAACTCCAAGGTCGGCACAAATAACAGCATCAACCTTGATTTCGTTTAAATATTTAATATATTCAGGCAAATCTTTTAAGTCGCTTTCGTGCGGAATAATGTTAACTGTTACATAAACTTTAACATTTCTTTCGTGAGCATATTCAACAGCCCATTTAAGTTCCTCTAGATCAAAATTGCCTGCAAATGTTCGCAAACCAAAACGAGTAGATGCCAAATATACAGCATCTGCACCATAATGAATTGCCATAATTAATTTTTGTTTATCCCCTGCGGGTGCTAATAATTCCATATTTTCATTATATATCATACTTAAAATTTTTTCAACCTTTTAAATAACAAAAAAGGCTTTAATAAGCCTTAATTATAACTTTTATTGATTTTTATTTTACTTTTCGATTGTTATTCCATATCTAATTTGATGGGCCTTTATAGCATCTTTTCTTGCTTCTCTATTAATCGCCTTTAAATCTTCTATTCTTGCTTGTTTAGCCAACAATTTACGTCTTTTAGAAAGCAAACTTTCCTTTCTTAATTCCAAACACGAAATTTTAAATTTACTTTCTTTTCCTAATTTCGCATGTTCTATTTTTAAAGACACATCATTTATTTTATCATTTATTACAAAAATTTCCATACTTTTTCCTCTAATGTTAATTTTAACACAATTTTAAGAAATGTCAATATTGTTTCAAAGGTTAATCTCTATTTTAATTTAGTTATTCCAACACCGTCGCCGATTTCTTTATGTAAAGTTGTTTCATAAATCGGATTTGTTGTTATTTCTTGAATATAGTTTTTAAGTCCCTTAATCATTGCCCTACAACCTTTACTTACAGGAATATCACCAGTTACCATACCGTGAAAATTAAGATTATCAGCAAAAATTATTCCGCTTGGATTTAAAAGTTTTGTGATAAAGGGCAAATAATTAACATATTGACCTTTTGGACCATCAAGATAAACCAAATCATACTTTTTCTTGCAAGATTTCAAATATTCCATTGCATCACATAAATATGTAGTAATTTTTGTTTGCAGGCCCACATTTTTAATGTTTTCATTTGCAATATTGAATCTATTAACATCTTTTTCCAACGTGTCAATATGGTTACAATCTGTGTTCTCAGCCATAGCTATTGAGCCAAATCCAATTGCTGTTCCAATTTCAAGAATTTCTTTTGAGTTGTTTTTGTTTATTGTTTCGAGCAAAAAAGACAAGGTGTCATCAAGAGTTATTGGCACCTTGTTTTCTTTTCCATATTGCCTAATTTGTTCGTTTATTTTCATATTATTTATATTAGTCATTACTTTCTATAATGATAGGAATGATCATTGGTCTACGTTTTAATTTTTTATTTAAGTAGTTTGTTAGGGCTTTTCTTAATGCCATTTTAACGCTTAAGTAATCTCTACTTCTAACAGCATCTGCATCAATTGAATTTTCAATTGCGCTCTTAGCTTCGTCAAGCCAACTTTGAGCTTCACCCATATAAGTAAATCCACGTGAAACAATTTCTGGGCGAGAATTTAATCTTCCTTGTTTTGCATTAACATTTAGAATAACAACACAAATTCCATCTTCGCTGAGTTGTTTACGTTCTTTCAAAACATTGCTTTCCATTTCACCAATTCCGGCACCGTCAATCAACCTAGAACCAAATGGAACAGTTCCGCCAGCTTTTAGCAAGTTTTTATTGACTTCAACTTGCATTCCAAGCATTGGTAATAAAACATTATGTTTATCCATTCCAACGCTCATTGCTGTTTCTCTTTGAGCAAGTAAATGTTTTTGCTCTCCGTGAACAGGAATAAAGTATTTTGGACGAACAAGGTTCAACATTAATTTTTGTTCTTCCTTGCAAGCATGGCCAGAAGCATGAACTTGTTCAAGTTCATTATAAATAACTTTTGCTCCTTGCATAATCAATCTATTAATAACATTATTAACAGATTTTTCATTTCCTGGAATTGGAGAACTTGAGAAAATAATTGTGTCGTTTTCGCCAATTTCAATTCCTTTAAATTCACCAGCTGTCATACGTGACAAAGCACTATTTGGTTCGCCTTGGCTTCCTGTTGAAAGAATTAAAATTTCACTATCTTTATAGTTCTTCATTTTTTCAACTTCAATAATGTTGCTCTTGTTGACTGTCATTTCACCAATTTGAGTTGCAACATCTGTAACGTTAACCATACTTCTACCTGTTAAAACAACTTTTCTTTTATATTTTTCAGCTAGATTCATAACTTCTTGCATTCTGTCAACATTCGAAGCGAAAGCCGCCACCACCATTCTTCTTTCTTTATTCTCAATAAATAGTTTCTCTAAAGTTTGAGCAACAACTCTTTCAGATAGAGAGTTTCCATTTCTTTCAGCATTAGTTGAGTCTGCCATATATAATAGAACGCCTTTCTTTCCAAGTTCTGCAAAAGTGTGAAGGTCGAACTTTTCATCATAAACTGGAGTTAAATCAACTTTAAAGTCTCCTGTGTGAACAACCATTCCAACTGGAGTTTTAATAGCGAGTGCAAATGCACCTGGAATTGCGTGGTTAACGTGAATAAATTCTATTTCAAAACACCCTAAAGTAATTTTTTGTTTTGGTTTAACAGCGATTGTTTTATATTCAACTTTCTTATGTTCTTCCATTTTCTTCTTAATGAGCCCACAAGTCATTTTGCTTGCATAAATTGGTGCTTTAATTTCATTAACAACATATGGAACTGAGCCAATATGGTCTTCGTGTCCGTGTGTGATAACAAAACCACGAATTTTATCTTGGTTTTCAACAAGATATGTTATGTCTGGAACAACAAGGTCTATTCCCAACATATCAACAGATGGGAACATTACACCACAGTCTACAACAATCATATCTTTTCCATATTCGAAGACTGTCATATTCTTACCAATTTCACCAATACCACCAAGGAAACTAATTTTTAAATTGTTAGTTTTTGCTTTCTTATTGGCTTGTTGATTTTTAACTTCACCATCTTCTGTGATTTCAACAACTTCTTTAACTTCAACCTTTTTTTGTTTAGGTTGATTGTTCTTAGGTTGTTTTTCTTTTTGATTATTTTGTTTGTTTTGATTTTTTCTTGCTTGATTATTTTTTCTTACTTGGTTTGACTTATTATTTGAAAGATTGTTTAAATCTTTATTTGTTAAAATGCTTTCATCAAACTCTTCACTTGTCATTAAATTATCTAACATATATTCTCCTTTATTTTATTTTATATATTTATAAATTTGTGTTTTCTAAAAATTCGCACAATCCACCCTTAAGTTTCCGTGCAAAAAAGAATTTTTGTTTTTTTGTGAATACAACAAAGCTAACTCCTTGTCACTCACTTTATTTATTAAATATTAAAAAGTGCAAAGCACTAAACACACAAAATTAATATCGCTTGATTACCCCTCTCAAACGATTTCTTAACTTTATTATATCACAAAATCAAGTAAAGTCAAGTAAAATTTTTTAATATTTTCTTTTCAACAAAAAAAGACAAATTAAATTAAAATAGATTATTTACTAAAATTTGTTTATATTAATAAAAATATTTTACACTTTTGCTCGAATTTTGTTATAATTTAATGCAAGAAGGTTTAACATGAAGAAATTCTCAAAAAATGCAATTTTACTTTTATTATGTTTATTAACAAATGGAATAACAAGTACATTTATATATTCTTATTTATTAGCTTTTATATTGGATATATCTAACAATGGCATAGTCAATGTCGCTATTTTTTATTTAGTTCTACATACAACAATGATTGCTCTATCATGGATTCTTGCTCCAATGTTTAAAAAATTTAACAAATCTTTAGCCTTAAAAATAGGTATTGTATTTAAATTTTTATTTGTATTAACTATTGTCTTCATTGGTGACACTGTAGTAAACTTTGTTTACCTTATTGCTATATGTAATGCTCTTTCAGAAGTTTTATTTTGGGGTGGTGCCAACCCTCTTCAACCTATTGTTACAAAAAATACCAGTATGTCGTTATACATGTCAGTAACAAAAATTTTAAGCACTATAATAGGTTTTATAGTCCCAGTTTTAATGGGATTTTGCATAGACAAAATAGGTTTACATTCTATTGCGATTGCAATGACTATTATTGTTTCTATTCAACTAACACTTGCAATGTTCATAAATGAAAAAAATGAAATAGACAACACAAAACTAAAGTACAAGGAATTTATTAAAAAAATCAAATCTTCTTTTTCTCAAGCAAAACACATATATTTAAATCAATTCTTGTATGGTTTTTGTTCTAATGTTTCCATGTTGATTCTATACTATACAGTGATTACATTTGGCTCAAATGTTTCTATTGGAATATTCTCTACAGTGTCATCTATTATATCAATTGTTATTCTTGCAATTTATAACATTAAGCGCAACATATTCCATAATTATATCACATCAAGCATATTTGGCGTCTCTATGATTTCAGCAATCACTCTTGTTATGCTTAACTTAAATCGCACCTCTCTTATAATCTTTTACACCTTATGGACAATTACAATCATTATCCCTGACATTATAACTGGTTCATCTAGATTAAAAATAACAAAACAATCTTTCTTAAAAAAATACAATATTGAAAATATTACTATTAGTGAAACTTACTTAGATTTCGGACGTGTTGTTGGTGAAATAATGTTGCTTATTATGGGCTTAATAAACAATAAGGTGGTAGATATTGTTTGTTTATGTGTCACCGCCGTTTTAATTGCGATTTATTTCACACATAGTATTTACATTAAACGAAAAGTGATTTTTAAAATTCCTAAAGACAAAGAAAAAAATATATAGCATTTTTATGGCAAAACAAAAAAATACGGGACACCCCGTATTTTTTATTTAATTTTTAAAAACTTTGTTGAATTCTTTTTTGTCCATCACTTCTTCTTTAGTTGCATCTCCATAAACCAATAAACTAACTATAGGTTTTTCAAAAACTTCTCTATACAAAGCATTAACTTCTTCGAGCGTTGCAGATTTAATCGCTTTCTTTGCATCTTTAACTTTTAAAATTTTCCCATAATATTTAAACTGATAAAGTTTTCCTGTTAATTTTTTAAGCCTAATTTCTTTAGTTGCTTCACCGAATTCATAAAGCCTTTTTGCTTTATCTAATTGTTCTTGCGTGAATCCATTTTTAGCAACATCTTTTAAGTAATTTGCAAGAGTTAAAATAACATCATTAACATTTTCTTTATCACACTCTGTTGAGAATCCACAAAGACCATTTTCTTCGTAATATGCATCTCTTATACCCGCACCATAAACAAGACTTTTCTTTAATCTTAATGCATTTAAAATTCCTTCAGAATAATCGTTAAGCATATCTAAAACAAGACCAAACTTACGCTTAAAATCAAAGTCCCAACGATTTCTATTCATTGCAAAATTAATGTAGATATAACACTTTTGAATGTCTTTATTTTCAACTTTAAAAAAGTTCTTATTTTTAACATTATAGTAAAAATATGGCATTTTTTCAAAGTTATTATCAACAGGAAGCTTGTTAACTAAATTTTTAGTTACTAATTTTTTAACTTTAGACATTGATAATGGTGAACAAACAAAAACTTCCAAGTTATTAGCAATAAAATATTTACCGACGTATTTTTTTACATCTTCACTAGTTATTGATGCAACAGTTTTTTGATTACCTAAAGTTGTGTTTTTAAATTCAGGATTTCCAAATGTTAAATAATCTGCAAACCAAGCAGATGTTGTTTTAAACTTATCTTTTTGCCTTGCAATTTCTTGTTGAACAACAGGAATTTCATTTTTAACATTTTCTTCACTAAATGTGCTTTCCGTTATCATTGTTGCAACAGTTTTCAAATAGTCTCCGAATTCTCTTGTGAACACTTGCCCATTAAAATTAATATATCTTGTGCTAGTTCCTGCATTAACTTCAATAAAATCAAAGTATTTTTTAGCGATATCTTCTTTAGTTAGTGTTTTTGTTCCAGTGAAAAACAT
>JBGVFL010000015.1:0-12035 GCA_045120995.1 Candidatus Onthoplasma sp.
TAATGATATTTCAATAACATTAAATTACAAATCTTACAAAACTATTTCATCTGGTTAACAAAAAAAGAGATACATATGTATCTCTTTTTTATTTATCATAAAATCATTTTTATAAACTAAAGTTTACAATATTGAATAACAATTATTAGAATTGTAATATTATTTATTTGTTTTTTGGTTTTTTCTATTGACTTTTGTTATGGCTTGATTTAATATAGTGTTAATAAATTTGTAAAAAGATGGAGGATTGTATGAGCAATTTTCAAAAAAATTTAAAGGTTTTAGCTAGTCAATATACTCAAAAATATATTGCAGAACAAACAGGTTTTTCTCAATCAAGCATTAATAATTATTTAACAAAATCTTGCGAGCCATCAATTCAATTTCTAATTGCATTAAAGAAATCTTTTGGAATTTGTATCGATGATTTTTTATTTGCAGAAATAGAAACAGAAACAAATGAAGATTATGATAGATTTGTTGGAAACTATCTTGTTTATTATTATAATAATAATTCATATAAAGGTGAAGTTCATACTAATTTATCAAACACTCTAAACTATGGTGTCATTAGCGTTGTTAAGGAAAAAGATTCAAAAAACAAAGTTATTGTTTATGGTGTGTTTATGAAAGATAAAACTGACGCCATTAAGATATTAAAACAATTAAATTGCGCAAAAAACATTGAAGAAATAATTCATATTCATCATTCCACAAAAAATTATTATAAAGGGAATTTAACAACAACTCTTCAAAGTATATATTTTGATTTATATAATAAGTTTAATGGTGACCAATGCTATATGATTTTTAACAATCCACCATCAAACACCAAATATGTTGGTGGCGTTGGAACTGTTAATACAATGGCAAGAGGAAGAGAACATAATCCATGTGTTCAATTTATTATTTTATCTAAAAAACTAATAGATAAACCAGATGGAGAAATTTACGATTGCTTAACATTTAACAAAATAAAAGTTAATTTAGATGATGCAATGAAGGAAATGGTTGATTTATTTAAAAGATTGTTTGCTGATAGAAATGAAATTTCTGAAAGTTTAACAGAATACCAAAAGGTTGCAATTCTTCAAAACAAAATTGAATATCATTTCAACGAAATATTAGAGGCCAACGCTTTTAGATTTGCAAAAATATCTAACAGAGAAGATGATATTATTTATAAATTAATTAAGGAGGGAGTTGAAATTGAAGGAAGTAAATAATCGTTTCAACCTTATTAAACAAGAATTTATAAATAATGGCAGTTCAACAGACTTTATAACGAAAGCTTTTAATTTTGCAACAGATCTCCATAAAGACCAAAGAAGAAAAGATGGTAGTTTATATATTAGTCATCCAGTTGAAGTTGCATTAATTTTAGCTCAACTTGGATTTGATGAAAATGTTGTTGGTGCTGCTTTATTGCACGATGTTGTTGAAGATTGTGATTGTACTTTAGAAACAATTAAACAAGAGTTTAACAATAAAGTAGCCGAAATGGTGGATTGTGTTAGTGCAATAGATAATACAAAATTTGTTTTTGATAAAGATGATGTTTATGAAGATGTTAATTTTGAAAAAGCATCAATTGAAGAGCAGTCTTTTAAAAAACTCATAGCAATAGGAAAGAGAAATCTTTTGGGTTTTTGTATTAAATTTGCAGATAGATTGCACAATTTAAGAACTATTGATATCTTTTCATATAACAAACAATTAGAAAAGGTTAAAGAAACAGAAAAATGGATTATTCCAATAGCAAAAGTTTTAAATTCGGAATATTTCTATAGGGCAATTAAAAATGAATGCTTTAAGATAAAGCATAAATTTGATGGTAAAGATTTCTTTGAACATTATCAAGACTATCATAAATCTAATGTGCCTCAAATTGAACAAATGCAAGAAGATTTTGAAAAGATATTCTTTAACACCTCTATTAAAATGATAAAAATAAAAGATGTTAAAGAATATAAAGTATTTGAAGACTTGCAAAAAATTTTAAAAAATGTTAATGTTAGTAAGGTTTCACAAGGTCAAATACTAAAGGTTACTAATTATAATATTTATCTTTTGCATAAAAATGGTAAAAGACACAATGAAATAGTGAATGATGTTTTAAACATTATTGATAAAAGAACATCAAATATTAAAATTATTGATGCCAAAATTGGAAATTTTACTAAGAAGCCATATTATCAAATTGAAGATCAATATAAAAATAAATATAATGTTTATATTGAAAGCATTGCAGACTATTTTAAACAAAGAAATGGAACTCTTGATGGGCAAGACAACAATTTAATTGATGATGACAATTTAGATAGCCTTGATGTTGAACTTATAAAAGTTAAAACAAGGTCTAACGAAATTAAATTTATTCAAAAAAATAGCACGGTTTTAGACTTTGCTTTTAAACTTCATAGGGACATTGGTTTTGGTTTTAAGTATGCCATTGTTAATGATTCTAAAACAAAATCACCACCATACACAAAACTTTTGGAAGGTGATAAGGTTGAAATTATTGTTCAAAAGGAAGATGATAAAATTATAAATAATGCAGAACTTAAATGGTTTGCATATATAAACACAGATTTTGCAAAAAAATGTTTAATAAAACATTTTGAATCACAACTAACAAAATAAAGGAGAAAATATGCAATTATACAATTCATTAAAAGGTGTTAAAGAAGAGTTTATTCCACATAATAAAAACGTTGTAACATTATATACTTGTGGACCAACTGTTTATCACTTTGCTCACATTGGAAACTTGCGCTCATACATAATGGAAGATATCTTAGAACGTTCTTTAAATTATTTGGGTTATAATGTTAAAAGAGCGATGAATATAACAGATGTTGGACACCTTTCAAGTGATGGAGATACTGGTGAAGATAAAATGCTTTTAGGTGCAGTAAGAGAAAATAAAACTGTTATGGAAATAGCAGAATATTACACAAATGCATTCAAAGCAGATTGTGAAAAATTAAATCTTAAATGGCCAGAAATAGTTATTCCGGCAACTTCTTGTATTGATAAATATATTGAAATTATAACAACTCTTTTAGAAAAGGGTTATGCCTATATAAGCAATGGAAATGTTTATTTCGATACATCTAAATTAGACTCATATTACAAGTTTGGAAATCAAACAAGCGATGATATGGTTGTTGGGGCAAGAGAAGATGTTGAGGAAGATGAAGGAAAAAGAAATCAAAACGACTTTGTTCTTTGGTTTACAAAATCTAAATTTGAAAATCACGCTTTAAAATGGGATAGCCCTTGGGGTGTTGGATATCCAGGTTGGCATATTGAATGTTCAGGAATTTCACATAAATATCTTGGTGAATACTTGGATATACACTGTGGAGGAGTGGATAATAAATTTCCACATCACACAAACGAAATAGCTCAAACTGAAAGTTTTGTGGGTCACGAATGGTGTAAACACTGGTTCCATGTTGAACATTTAAACACAAAAACAGGAAAGATGAGCAAAAGCAAAGGTGAATTTTTAACCTTATCACTTTTAGAAGAAAAGGGTTATTCACCAATGGTTTATAAATTCTTTTGCTTACAATCTCATTATAGAAAGCAACTTGTGTTCTCTTATGAAGGTTTGGATATGGCTAAAAATGCATATGAAAAATTATTAAAAAGATTAGCTAGTATAAAATCTGAAAATAAAGAAATAGAAAAAACAGAATTTGATTTATTTAATAATAAATTTAAAAGTGGTTTAAATAATGATTTAAACACAGCAACAGCAATAACAACAATTTTTGATGTTATTAAAGCCGACATTAATAACGACACAAAGATTGCATTAATTAAATCTTTTGATAAAGTTTTAATGTTGGGTTTAAAAGATGCCTTTGAAGAAAAAATAGAAAACACAGAAACAGAAATTAATGAAGATATGAAAAAATATCTTGAAACAAAAATTGAAGAAAGACGCATTGCAAAACAAGAAAAAAACTATGCAAAAGCAGATGAAATAAGAAATGAAATTTTATCTAAAGGTTTTGAACTTATAGACACAAAAGACGGAACAACATATAAAGTTAAACAATAAAAAAACGAACCATTTTGGTTCGTTTTTTTTATTACTATCTTTCATCTCTACCAATAGGTAGGTTGTTAATGTTTGTATTAGATTTATTTGGATTTACTCCTGTTCCATTCCAAGAAACTGTAACATTTTCTACTGTGTTGTTAGCATCAGTGCAAGTTGTTGTAGAATAAGAGAAGTTTGCATAACAACCAATGATTTGACCCGCATCACGATCAGCTCTAACAACACTGTTTTTTGCTGAACAATTTTCAATAGAAGAATCTCCAGTCATACTGTTTGACATATAAGCAACGACTGTTGAAGCTTTGTCACCGCTATCATCTGTATCTAAAAACACGCAATTAATATTGGCGTTATTAACGTGAACATTTTCTATTTTTGTGCCCAATGTGAATCCTGCAACTGCTGCAACAAAGTGGTTTCCAGAAACTTCTGCTCCGCAAACTGTTAAGTTTTTGATTGTTGCATCAAATAGATCTCCAAACAAACCAACACCTGTTGCTGCGTTTTTATTAGAAGCTCCACCACCAGTAAATTTAGTTATCTTTAAGTTATAAATAGTGTGATTTTGACCATCAAAAGTTCCATTAAAACAACGAGCATCAGAAGTGTCTGGATTGCCTAAACCATTATATGAACCAAAACCAATAGGTGTCCATTCAATATCGCTTAAATCCATATCACAGGTTAACACAACTGTTAAGTTAGAGTAGTCATCTCCGCGATTAACAGACTTTGCAAAACCTGCAAGTTCTTCTGCAGAATCTATTTCAATAATTCCATTTTTAGCTTCAGAAACAGAAATAGATGTTCCGTTCCAAGTTTCCATCTTGGGATCACTTTCTTCTTTACAACCAGTAATAGTTAGTAATCCTACAAACATTAAACAAAAGCAAGTGAGTATACTAATAATTTTCTTTTTCATAAAATCCTCCCTCTTTATTATACTACTTTAATTTTATAAAAAAACCAATTATTTGTAAAGCAATTTAAAAAATAAATAAAATAACTTTTTGATGAGGGGTATATATTAAAAAATGATATTTAAAAATGAGTTTGAGATTAAAAAAAATCGCAAAAGCATATAAACTAATTGCGATTTAGTGGTGCCGGTGGTCGGGGTCGAACCGACACGGTGTTGCCACCGCAAGATTTTGAGTCTTGTGCGTCTGCCATTTCGCCACACCGGCTTAAGATTAACATTTGCATTTTAGCACATATCTTTTTTTTAATCAAGTGTTTTTAAAAAATTTATAAACATATCTTGTAAAAATGGGATTTATATGTTAAGATATGAATAATTGGAGGAACTAATGATTTTTAGTAAGAACTCAGAATTTTATAAAAAAGCTAAAACATATTTAGATAACTATGTTAAAAATGGTGGAGATGTAAACAATATTACAACAACAGATCCAATTTATATTTATATAAAAAATCAAAGACTAACAGATAAACAGGGAAACATTATTGATTTAGAGGCTAAATTTAAACTTTTGGGGCACAGCAGAGAAATAAAGAAAACAAAAAACTTAAGAGAAGATTTAATTAAAGATATCAACACATACCTTGAAAATGGTGGTAGTTTTCATATTAATAGAAAAAAGTTTCCTTTTTATGAAAGATTAAGAGCATATGTTAGAAGTTTAGAAAGAAAAGGAATTAATGCAACCCAAGAAGAAATAATGAAATTCGATTTGGGATTTAGAGAATTTTCAGAGATATATTACAGATGTAGTGGAATTGAACAATTTCCAGAATATCGTGATGATGAAGGATATATTGATAGTTATAGAAAAGATAGAGAATATAATAATTACATTAAAGAATTGGCAAAAACTTATGATGTCCCTTACTATATTGTTATAACATTGTTGGCCAATGAAAAAGCAAGAAACTATTTTATAGATGTTGATAAAGTTCAATATACTAAGCGTCTTTTAGAAAATTATGTGGCTAAAAATAAAACATTGGTAGGATTAAAAAGAAAAGACCCAATTGCATATAATGCTTTTGACTATTTAATTAGATATTATAGCAACGGAAATCAAGATGTATTTTCAAAGCAGGAATGGCTAGATGTTTTTGGTTTGGGAGATGTTGAAAATAGATTTAGAGAGTTAAAAAGAAATGAAGATGTTGAATTTAATTCGTTAATGACAGATTTAATTAATAGATTTGGTGAAAATGAATTCTATTGTAAAGACTTGTCTGAAGCAGAATATAGAAGGGTTATAAAAAAAGCAGTTCAAATGAATGTTCCAGTTTATGAAATTTTTAGAATGTATGGACTTAATGTTAGAGGAAACAATGTAGATAGATTATCATCAGTTAGGATAGAAGAAATTCCTTATATTGAAGAAATGAAAAAGAGAAGAGATGAAATAATTGCAGCAATGAAAAAGCCTAAAATGGGCAAGGAAGAAGTTATGGAAATTAAAGTGAAAGCAATGAAAATTGCTTATCAAGAATATAAACATATGATTGATAGCTATTTGCCAGACATTCAAGAAGAAGCTGAAGTGACTAATGAAATTTAGTCACTTTTTTTAAAACCACAATATGTTATAATCACTTTGAAAATTTTTAATTTTAGGGTATAATAGGTCTATGGAAAAATTTGTTATTATAGATGGAAATAGTTTAATTAATAGGGCGTTTTATGGATTACCACCTTTGAAAAGTTTAACAGGTAAACCTTGTGGTGCGATTTTTGGATTTATTAATATGATGTTAAGCGTGGTAACTAGTGAAAAACCCAAATATTTGGTTTGTGTTTTTGATGCTGGCAAACATACTTTTAGACATAATTTATATGCAGATTATAAGGGAACTCGTGGACCAATGCCAGAGGATTTGCATTCACAGCTTAAAGATTTAAAAGATTTATTAAAAACAATGGGAATTTTAACTCTTGATAAAGCTGAAATTGAAGCCGATGATATTGTTGGAACTTTAACAAGAAAGTTTAATGAAGAATTTATTCTTATTTCAGGTGATAAAGACCTTTTGCAGTTGGTTAATAATAATACAACAGTTTGGTTAACTCAACGAGGAATAACAAATGTGTTAAAGGTTACGCCAGAAGTTTTAAAGGCGGAATTTAGTTTAGAACCATATCAAGTTATTGAATTAAAATCCATAATGGGAGATAGTTCAGATAATATTCCTGGGGTGGCGGGAATTGGAAAAGTTGGCGCAACAAAACTAATAAATGAATATGGTAATCTTGATAATATTTATAAAAACATTGATAAATTGGCTAAGGGAATGCAAGCAAAGTTGTTAGAAAATAAAGATATGGCATATTTATCTAAAGAACTTGCAACAATTAAACTAGATGTTGAATTAGATTGTTCTTTAACAGATTGTGAATTTTCTTTACCATTAAATAAAGAAACATATAAGTTAATGGAAGAATACGACTTTAAGTCTATTTTAAAAAGAAAGGAATTGTTTGGAGAAGTTTTAGTAAATGAGGAAACAGTTTCCAATGATATTCAAGTTGAAATTATTGAGGTGGAAACAAATAATCAACTTGATGAAATGATTAAATTTTTAGGTGATAGCTTTGCTGTTTCATTTGATGATTTATCATTCCACTTTGCTAAAGACAATAGGGAATATGTTGTATATTCATCTGGTGAAATTTTCATTTTAAATCAAGATATTATTAAAAACTTATTTGAAAGTGAAAAGCAAAAAATTTGTTTTGATTCTAAAGAACTTATGTGGAAGCTTGATGATTATTCGATTTATTTAAATAATTATTTTGATGTTTCACTTGCTATTTATATCGCAAATGAAATGGATGCGGAAATAAGTTTTTCTGATGCTTTAAAACTTAATCAAATAACTTCAAATGGAACAGCGGTTTGTTTGTTAAAACTAAAAGAACTTTATGTTAATAAATTAATTAAAACCTTACAATTAAAACTTTATAGTGAAATTGAGCTTCCTCTTGTTAAAGTTCTATTTGAAATGGAAAAAGCGGGAATAACCATAGATGAAGAACAAATAAAAGAATTAAGTGGAGTTTATCATAAAGAATTAGATGATTTAACATCAAAAATTCATTCTTTAGCTGGAGAACAATTTAATATTAATAGCCCTAAACAGTTGCAAACAATTTTATTTGAAAAACTCAATATTGAATATAAAGGAAAGCCTAGCACATCAATTGAAGTTTTAAACGCAATTAAAGATAAACACGAAATTGTTGAATATGTTATACGTTATAGGAAAATTGCAAAACTTATTAGCACATATCTTGATGGTATGTTGAACTATGTTAAAGATGATGGAAAAATTCACACAACCTTTATGCAAAGAACAACATCAACTGGTAGATTGTCAAGCCGAGAACCAAATTTACAAAACCTACCAATTAGAGATGATGAGGGAAGGGTTTTAAGAAAAATGTTTTTAAGTTCTTATGAGAATGGAACATTGATAAGTGCGGACTATAACCAAATTGAATTAAGACTTATG
The DNA here is from genome assembly GCA_045120995.1 of Candidatus Onthoplasma sp. Classification (GTDB taxonomy): domain Bacteria; phylum Bacillota; class Clostridia; order Christensenellales; family UBA1242; genus Onthoplasma. Next base: position 8,567 of record JBGVFL010000015.1, read on the forward strand.
GCAAACTTTAGTGATGACCAAGCTATGGTTGCGGACTACTTAGGTGGCAAGGATATTCACACTGCAACAGCAAGCAAAATATTTAATGTTTCGCTTGAAGATGTTTCAAAAAGTATGAGGCGAGTTGCAAAATCTGTTAATTTTGGAATTATTTATGGAATAGGAGCGTATGGATTAAGTCAAAACATAAACTCAACTGTTAAAGAAGCAAATGAATTTATTAAAAAATATTTGGAAATATATCCTAGAGTTAAAGAATATGGTGATGAATGTATTAGTTTTGCAAAGAAAAATGGTTATTCTAAAACAATAATGGGCAGAATAAGACACCTTAACGATATCAATTCTGGAAATCACGTAATAAGAAGTTTTGCTGAACGTGTTGCAAAAAATATGCCACTTCAAGGAAGCGCTAGTGATATAATTAAAATTGCAATGATTAAAGTTAATAATAAAATTAATGAATTGAAATTAAAAAGTAAATTAATTCTTCAAATTCACGACGAACTTGTTGTTGATTGTTATCCCGGAGAAAGTGAACAAATAAGAAAGATTTTAAAAGAAGAAATGGAGAGTGTTATGAACTTTAAAGTTCCTCTTTTGGTTGAAGTTGAGGAAGGAAAAACTTTGTTTGATGCAAAATAAAAAATTTAAAACTCAAATTATTCAAAAATAGTTTGAGTTTTTTGTTTTAATATTATATTATTAATTAAATGACAAACGAACAACGTAAAGAATTTTATATGAATAGAAATATAAAATTAAGCCCAACGCTAATAGCATTAACTTGGGACGTTATTTTTATTTGGACAATTTCAACTCTTTATTTCACATCTGTTAAACAAATATCAAATTCAATGGTAATTACGCTGGATTCAATTTTGATGCTTTGTGGTTGTTTGTTGTGTATTCCTGCTGGTAAAATATTTCAAAATGTTTCGCCAACAACAGCAACAAGAATTGGATTGTTGGGGTATGCTTGTTATCTATTAATTTGTATTTTTAGCCCTGTTGGTAATTTCTTTGTTTTAATGTTGGCACAGCCATTTTTAGCTTTTGGATATGCAGTTATGTCGGTTAAAACAAATAGCATACTTTTTAATAGTTTAAATGTTGTTAAAAGAGATAAAGACTACCAAAGAATTTATGGAAAGGGTTTAAGTTTATTCTATGTTATTGAATGTGTTGGCGCGGTTGTAATAACTTATGTTTATAACTGGGAACCAACAATGGTTTTCTGGTGTTCTTTAGGAATAGTTTTAATTGCGGAGATATTAACAATTTTCATAAAAGAACCTAAAAAGTTTATGGAAAAAAATGTTAATATACAAAGCAAAAACGAAGTTGAAAAACATACTAAAAAACCAGATTCATTTTTCAAAATTTTAAAATCGTCATTCTTTATATTTTTGTTAATATATGCTTTCTTTTTAAGGGGTGTTTTATCAATAACTGGCTCAGCGTTTAAAATATACTTAAATGGATTGGTTAATGGTAATGTGATTCCAAGTTGGTCTTATGGTTATATTTATGCAATTTCAAGAATAGTTGTTGCTCTTGCAAGTAAATATCAATTTAAATTCAACTTAAAATTTGGTGTTAGAAGCTTGGTGATTTTCTGTGTTCTTATTATATCAACATTTGTGTTAACTGGTGTTTTAGCTTTGTTTGTTCCAACATCAGCAATATCTATAATATTAATTGTTGTAATGTCGTATATTATGTGTGCAATTCGAACTCCAAATCAAATATTTTTAAATAACTATATTCAGGTATGCACACCTAAAAGAAATGTTGAAAGGGCATACTCAATAAGAACAATGGTTGAGTATATGGGCTATGCGGCAATAAGCGCAGTTTATGCAGCTCTTTTAAATTTGTTTGGTGACAATTATGGCTTAACAAATTTAGTTTACATATCGATTTTTGCAATTCCAATAATACTTTCTATGATATTATTTATTAAGGCTTTAGTTAAAAAACACGCTCAAAAATTCACTGTCATTAAAGATGAATATACAAAGGATTAAAAAAAATCACCGTATTCGGTGATTTTTTTATATTCCACATACATCAAGAGTGTTGTCGACCAAATCTTCAGTTTTGTTTTCTTCTAAAGCATTAATTTCATCTAAATATGTTATAACTTCAGGTATTGCTTTCTCTAGTTTTATTATTTCTTCTAATGCAAAATCTCGCTCGGATAAATATTTTGATTGTTTGCTTGTTAATTTTTCCACAACGTTTGATAAGTATTCAACGCAATGTTCAAATTTTGATGTTACTTTAGTGAAGAACACAAATCTTTCTAATGAAACAATAGATCCCACCAATAGAACAATTGCAACTGGAATTGAAATAAATACACTAATTGCTGCAAAAGCTGAACAACAACATAAAAAAGTTAATGTAAATTTTTTGTGTTGCTTAACTTTAGAAAGACTATTTTCTAAATAAGCTTTAAATTTTCCAAATGTATCAATAGAGTGACTGCATTTGTTAATTTTTGATTCACAATCATTTACCTTGCTTTTGTATGTATTTGATTTATTTACTATTTCTGTTTTTGTCATATTTCCTCAATTAAATGCTACCATAATCTTTTGATTCTGTCAATATGGTATTTTAGATTTTTTATAAAAAAGAGCAACTTGTGTTGCCTTTTTAAATTTCAACCGATTTGTCAATATACGTTTGTTTGTAAATGAGGTGAAAACAAAAAAATGGGAACAAGTCCCATTTTAGCATTTGGTAAGTTGTACGGTCTAAATTTGAAACAAATCAACTGCTGGCATAATTAGAGTTCACTCCATCAAAGCAACCTCATAGCACATGCTGTATCCTTCTTAATGCTGCTACCTTCCGGTCCTGACATGGTTCGTAGGGCAACATTGTATAAGACCTTAATTTCATCATGAAATCTAGCTACTCAACACAACTGAAATTGCCCCGCAATTAGATGTTTGGCCCCAGTGTAGTGGATTCTGGGTTCAGGGCACCACTAGCTCCCCACCTAGCACAACTCAAGTATATTATATTATACAGCTAGAAAAATTACAAGCATTTTTAACAAATTAATCTTAAAATAAGAGTTGAAAAACAATTTGAAAAAATCTTTTCATATGATATAATATATAAAATAAGGGGATTTTATTATGAAAGAAAGTAACGCAGAGAGATTTTTAACAGCATATAACAATATAGATTATGGTTTAAGAACTATCTACGGATTTAAGCGTAGTATGTCTTTTAGTGATGTTGTAAGACGTAGTGTTGTTTTAAATTCTGTTGTTAGAAAGTACGAAGATGATTTAATTGATTATGGCAGACTTCGTAACGCCATTGTGCATAAGGGTAATAGCAATTTTGTAATTGCCGAGCCTCATGAAGATGTTGTGGAGAGAATGGAGGGTATTGCAGAACTTATTGCAACACCACCACTAGCGTATGACAGGATTAGTACACACGA
>JBGVFL010000016.1:0-14584 GCA_045120995.1 Candidatus Onthoplasma sp.
TTGTTTTGTTTCAACCTTCTTTGCTTCAACTTTAACTTCAGCTTTCTTTACCTCAACTGGTTTTTCTGCAACCTTAACAGTTTGTTTTTTAACTGGAGCCACTTTAGCTTCAGTTTTTGCTGCCGGTTTTTTAGCTGGAGCTTTAGTTGCAGCGGTTTTTGTTGGAGCTTTTTTTGCTGGTTGTTTTGTTTCAACCTTCTTTGCTTCAACTTTAACTTCTGTTTTCTTTGCTTCAACAGCTGGTTTTGATTCAGTTTTTGCAACTGGTTTTTTAGCAGGAGCTTTAGCCGCAGTTGTTTTCACTGTAGCTTTAGATGCAGCAGTTTTAGGTTGAGAAGTTTTAACAGCTGTTTTCTTTTCTGCGACTACAGGCTTAACCTCTGTTTTAACTTCTTCCTTAACTTCAGCTTTTGCTGGCTCTGCTTTTTTTGCAACAACCTTTTGGGTTGACTTTGCACTAGTTTTTTGTGTTAATGTTGCATTTTTATTTGTTTTTGCAACTGGTTTTTTAACTGCTTTAACAGTTTTTGTTGTTTCTGTTTTTTCTACTGGTTTATCTTCAACCGCAACCACCTTTACATCGTTGTGATTATCGATAACCAATATCTTTTCTTGGAAATCTTTTTTGATTTTTTTATCTTTCTTTACAAGCACTGTAAGAACGACAGACAAAACAACCACAACAGCAAGAATGATGGTCAAAATCCACCAGCAGTTCTCTAAGAACCATTCCATAATTTATTCCCCTTTTATTTTATGAAACCATATTACCACGAAAAATTTTTAAATACAAATGATTTTAAAAAGTTTTTGCAAAAAATGACAAAATTTTTAAAATGCTAAATTATTTTTAATAAATTTTAAAAATAAAAAAGCCACTCAATGAGTGACTTTATAAAGCATAAAGAATTATTTAAGTTCAACTTTTGCACCAGCTGCTTCCAAAGCTGTTTTAAGAGCATTTGCATCTGCTGTAGGTACATTTTCTTTAACTGTTGCAGGAGTTCCTTCAACCATAGCTTTAGCTTCCATTAAGCCTAAACCAGTTGCTTCACGAACAGCCTTAATAACAGCAATTTTATTTGCTCCAACTTCTGTAAGAACAACGTTGAATTCTGTTTTTTCTTCAACAACAGCTGCTTCTGCAACTGCTGGACCAGCAACAACAGCTGCTGCAGCGCTAACGCCAAATTCTTCTTCTAATGCTTTAACTAAATCGTTAAGTTCAACAACTGTCATTGACTTAACTGCATCGATAATTTCTTGTTTTGTCATTTTTAATTTCTCCTTTTTATTATAACAATATTGATTTAATCAATTTAAACTTGTGCTAAGCACATATAAGTCTTAAATAAGTAAATTTTACTTTTCTGCGATTGCTTTGAATGCACGAGCAAGACTTGCAACTGGTGCATTGAGGACATATAGTAATTGAGCAATAAGTTGTTCCTTTCCTGGAATTGATGCAAGAGCCATAACTTCTTTTTCATCAATAGCTTTACCGTTATATAAACCAGCCTTGATTGAAAGAGCTTTATAGTTTTTAGATGCATTTTTAACCAATCTTGGAGCAACAGTTTCGTCTTCACTACCAAAAGCAAATGCTGTTGTTCCGTTTAAAGATTCTTCCAAACCAGTGATTCCAAGTTGTTCACAAGCTTTATTAAATAATGTGTTTTTAATAACCTTATAAGTAACATTGTTTTCACGCATTGATTTACGAAGAGCTGTATCGTCACTAACATTTAAGCCTTTATAGTCTACCAAAACGATAGATTTAGAAGATGAGATTAAATTTTTAATTTCCTCGACCGCAGTCTTTTTAGCTTCTAAATTTGCTGACACTTTAAATCCTCCTTTATGCCTTTAGAAAAATAAAAATTCCTTTTGCCCAAGACAAAAGGAACACAATTACAAAGTTTAATCGACATTCTTTTTCATCTCCTCGATAAGTCAACTTAATGTTTACGCTAACCGCACTTATTGTCTTTGGCGTTTGAAAATTTTATTTAACTATCGCTTATTATACTCATAAAAAACAAAATGTCAAGGTTTTTTAAAAAGTTTTTATAATATTTTTCCATTAACAAAATCAAACAATATTGATTTATTATTTTATTTATGTTATAATATGTTTAAGAAGGAGATTATATGAAAAAAACACCCGAACAACTATGGAAAGAATTTCAAAGAGAACTAGAAGAAAACGATAAAAAGGTTCAAGAAGAAATCAATAAAAAAACCGACGAAGAAAAAGCAAAAGAATTTGCAAAATTCATTAAAGAAAATAATTGCAATGTTATTGAAGGAGGCAAAAATGGCAAAAAAAACAACTCCTAAATACATAGCAGTAGATAGTGACGTTTTAAGAGAATTATCTTTTTTATACATTCTAAGAAAAGAATTTGGTCACAATATTGACCCTGACAAACTTCCTTTAAATTCATCTTTAAAAAAGGACTTCAATTATTACAATCGTTTCTTTAATTGTGTTGAACATAATGAAATTAGGATTGTTATACTTGATGCGGTATATCAAGAAAGCAAGCATTCATCATCATTAATTAACTTTATTAAAGAACTTTGTTATTTCCCCAATATTAATGCGGCAAATTATCAAGAAAAAGCCGAAAAAGCAAGACATTTAGCCAGAGCTTATTGTTCAGAATACACTTATGAAGATGAAGTCAAACCAGCGCCAATGAAATCTGTTTTTATTGCCGATATTAATAAATACGTTCCTTCTAATGATTGTTATATTATGGCTCAAGCAACAATTGAAGGATTGCCATTATTAACAGGAAACGGTAAAGATTTTATTTTTAATAAAAGAAATTCTAACAAAGAAGATCACGATAGAATTAGAGGAATTACTCAAATAAATGTTTTAAATGGATATTATTCAATAAATTCCAAGGGATTTAAAGTAACCTCCGCACCAATTCTTATGTACGACTTAGGCCCGATTTTGAAAAACGCACGCAGATTAAACACACCAGAACAAACAGACGATTTTGTTGAAGCAAGCACAATATTATAAAATTAATAAAAAAGTGAGCACTCGCCCACTCTTTTTTATAACAAAATACACAAGAATCCGCCCTTGCCTTCATTTACAATCCTACCAACAGTCTTTCTAAGCTTATTTTGTAAATTTTCCGGCATACTATTTAACTTTTTATTAATTCCTTCATTTACCAAGCTTTCAAGAGATTTACCAAACATATTTGTCTGCCAAATTCCTTGTGGATTGTTTTCAAATTCTTCTAAAAGATATTTTGCAAGATTTTCACTTTGCTCATAACCACTCATAATAGGGCTAACTTCTGTTTCAACATTTACCTTCATTATATGCAAACTTGGAGCTTGAGCTTTAAGTTTTACTCCACATTGACCGCCGTGACGAACAATTTCCGGTTCTTTTAATTCCATTTCTTCTATTGTTGGAACAACAATTCCATATCCATTTTCATCAACATTATCCAAAGCCTGACGAATTTTATCGTATTTCTTCTTTGCGTATGTTAATTCTTTTAAGCTATTTATTAGTTCATACTCATCTTTAATTTCAGTTCCACATTGCTCACTTAAAACATTATAAAATAAACCCTCTTTTGCAACAACATCATAAGATATTTCTCCTGTTGCTAACTCAACATCATTATTCAATATTGGTTCAAAACAATTTGAGTTTTCAAATAGGATTTTCTTAGAGTCATATTCCCCAATTCTATCGGTTTTTGTTAAAACACCACCAATTTCATCTAAAATTTCTCTAATTTTAGGATTATCTAACGAAAGAGGTTTTAACCATTTTGGTATTTTAATATTAACAACTTCTATTGGAAATTCTTTTAAAATTTCTGTCATAATTTTATCAACATCTTCCTTTTTTAATTCATTTACATTCATAGCAATTACAGAGGCTTTATAATTTGCCTTTAAATCTTGAACAAGCGATTTAACATTTTCCGTTTCAGGATTTGCACTATTAACAACTAAAACAAATGGTTTTTTTGTTTCTTTCAATTGCTTAATTGTTCTCTTTTCCGCCTCAACAAAATTTTCTCTTGGTATAGATCCAAAACTACCATCTGTTGTTATAGCAACGGAAAATGTTGAGTGGTCCTGAATAACTTTTTCAGTTCCAATAACCGCCGCCTGAACAAAAGGAATTTCCTTATCACTCCATGGAGTTTTAACCAGTCTTGGTTTATTATTCTCACTTATTCCCTCAACACCATCAACAACGAAGCCGACGCAATCTATCAATCGAACCGACATTGACGTTGCCCCTATTTTAACTTTTACCGCTTCACTAGGAACAAATTGCGGTTGAGTTGTCATAACCATAACCCCATCACTAGATTGAGGCAATGCATCAATTGCTCTTGCTTTATCGTTTTTGTTAGAAATATTATCTATTATAAAATTTTGCATAAACTTTTGAATAAAAGTTGATTTACCACACCTAACAGGACCAACCACACCAATATAAACATCTCCATTTGTCCTTTTGGCAATATCTGTGTAGATGCTAGAATTTTTTTCCATTATTTCCTCCAATTTACCATAACTTATGAATCAATTGTTGAAATTATGACAAACTATAACTATTTATCTTAAAAATAAAAAAACACGCTTTGAGCGTGCTTTATGCTTTTGGTTTTCCTGCCCTAGGGCCTAGATTAAATACTTTCAAAATTTCATCTAATTCCATGGTTGGATGAAGGGCCTCATTGAAATCGAATCCTCCATTAGATGCATTTTCTATTAAAGCATCTGTTGGACCGCCTCGTTTTTCATCTCCACCAATTTTTTTATGATCAAAACAATCAATAATGTTTCTTAAAAGTTTTTTAATTGGATCATCTACCGGTTGTTTTTTTACATCATATGTTATACTTTCTGTATTTTTATCTTTTAAGTCGTTATAGACCATTGACTTAAATCTTTGGCTCATATCTTTTAATTTTGCATCTTTTTTAAGTTCTGGATATTTTATATAAAGTTCATTTATAACTTGTTCCATTCTTAAATACATTAATCTACTTCTTTGAATATCAAGAGAATATAATTTCTTTCTGCTGGCTTCAAGTTGATTTGCGTGATCAATACTTGCAATGATTGCACTCGAAATTGATTGTTCTTTATTTTTGTATTCACCAACTTCTGCTCTCAACTTCGCATTAGCCATTCGCAATTCTTTTATTTGAGCTTCAAGTTCAGCAATTTTTGCAGCATCATCTCTTCTTTCCATCAATTACTCCTCTTCTTAAATATTACCAAATTAGTTATAAAGTATACAACAAACCAGCTAGCCATTAAAGCTATATACCAACCCAATCCTAACAATTTTAATGAAAAAAGTAAAGTAATTATACCAAAACCAAAAAACAAAATAAACAATTTAATTTGCAATTTATGTTTAAAATATATGCCTGTAACGAGGCTTGCAAGCGAAACAGAAAATAAATAGTATGGAAGAATTCTAAGTGTTGTAATCATATCCCAATCAAATGCTATTGCAAAATATTGAAGTCCGTTAAACACTCCAAACCAAAAAAGTATTATTCCTATAAACATACTACTATCAAGTTTTAATTTAACAGCTCTAGCAATCAGCAACAAACCAATTAACATTAATGAAACAGCAAAGCTTAATCTAAAAAATGTAAAGTTGATATCTGTAAAATCAGTTATAAGATCCAACAAAAAACATATTACATTTACAATCAAAACAGAATAATACAATATCTTAGATTTTTTACCCATTTCTTATTTCTTTTTTCTCCTTTACTAATTTAACGATGTTATTAACCAAAATAACAATTCCAAAAACGACTAGAATTATACTTAAAAGTTGTGAAACTCTTATTCCTGTTGAGCCAATATACAAACTGTCGGTTCTAAGTCCTTCAATCCAAGTTCTTCCAATTCCATACCAAATTAGGTAAACCGCTGTTGTTGTTCCCGTCTTCTTTGTTTTGTAGTATGTAAACAACAAAATAACAAAACCTATTGTATTCCAAAAACTTTCATAGAAGAAAGTTGCTTGAAACCACGCATTTTCACTCTCTATCCAAACAGCAAATGGAAACCACTGCCACTTTGGATTTGTAATCATATTACCATACGCTTCTTGATTGAAGAAATTCCCCCAACGCCCCAAAGCTTGGCCCAATATCAAACAAGGAACACAAATATCCATTAAAACAAATACAATTTTCCAGTTTCTCTTTATTAGTGCAAATATCAATATACCAACAATTCCACCTATAACGCCACCATAAATTGCAAGTCCTCCTTGTTTTATATTGAATATTTCCAAAAATGAATAGTTGTATTCATAGAAAAAACAATAATATAACCTAGCACCCACAATAGAACATGGAAGCAAAATCAATGCCAACAAATAAATATCATCACTCTTAATACCCCTCTTTTTTGCAAGTCTGCAGGCAAGAATAACACCAAAAAGCATAGCTAAAGACATAATTAAGCCATAAAACTTAATTTCTAAACTTCCTATAAAAAAGCCGTCTGCTGGAGGATTATACGTTCTCATTACTCGCATTATATAAAAGTTTTTAATAAAAAGCAAATAAAAAAAGCTCCGTTTTTTGTCTTGATTTGTTACAAGATTTACTTAATTACATTTTAAATATAATTTACATTGATAATTAACCATATTAAAAGTGATTTATATTAACATTAAAACAAAAATATAACTTAAATCATATAAATAGGTATGAAATATTTTGGAACAGATGGAATCAGAGGAAAAACCAATGAAAATTTAAACCTAAAAACATTAAATAAGGTTTCTAAAGCTATTGTTCTTTACTACAACACCACAAAATCTAAAAGAATTCTTTTAGTTGGAAATGATAGCAGAATTTCTAGCGACTACATACTTTCAGTTCTATGTTCAAAATTATTAAAAAATGGAATTGAAGTTCATAATGTTGGGTTATGCTCTAGCCCGTGTTTAGCCTATCTAACACAAAAACATAGTTACCCTTTAAGTTTGATGTTGTCTGCATCTCACAATCCTAGTGAATATAATGGATTAAAGTTTTTTAATTCAAATGGCGAAAAGACCAATGATGAATTTGAAGAAAAGTTTGAAATTCTAATGGATAAACATATCAATTTAAAAAACAATCAATTTTCAACATTAAAAAATAAAGAATGTTTGAAACAAGATTACATAACTTATTTAAAATCAATTAAAAAATTTCATTATCCAATTATTTTAGATTGCGCAAACGGCGGAACAAGTGAAATAGCCCAACACATTTTTAAAAATTGTGAAAAAATCAACTCAAATCCAAACGGTAGCAACATAAACACCAATGCTGGTTGCACACACATCGACACTCTTAAATCTCTATGTATTAAAAAACAAAAAATAGGATTCGCATTTGATGGAGATGGTGATAGAATACATATTGTGGACACCGATGGAACTGTATTAACTGGAGATAAGATTTTATATATTTTATCTAAATTTTTTCAAAAAACTCAAGACTCTTGTGTTGGAACCATTTACACAAATTCAGGGCTAAAAAAATCACTAAAAACTAGGGGAATAGAACTGTTAAGAAGTGCAGTTGGGGATAAAAATGTATACGCTCTAATGAAAAAAATTAACTCAAATTTAGGCGGAGAAGACTCAGGACATATCATCTTAAAACCATTTATGAACACTGGCGACGGAATGCTTATTGCAATAATTGTTGGTAATGTTTTAGATCTTGGCAAAACCACTATTAAAGAACTACTTTCAACCTATTTAGAATATTATCAATGCAAAAAGGATATAAAAACTAACAACCAACAAGAAATTAAACAGGTTTTAGAGAATGAAAACCTTTTAAATTATATTAAAGAACAAGAAAAATGTGGTGCGAGAATAATAATTCGCCCAAGTGGTACTGAGCCAGTTATAAGATTATTTGTTGAACATAAAAACAAAGAAATTGCAACAAAAACACTTGAAAAAATTGTTTCTCTTATTCAATAAAAAACAACCCATCTGGGTTGTTTTTTTATTAATTAAAGTTTGTGTCGTAAGTTTTTATCACTAAAAATGAAGTTATATAATACACTTCTCCATCTTCTAACAAATGAAAGTTCGAGCTTAAATTTACAATATCAATGTTCATATATTTTTCAATTGATGGCAACACAACCGCTGTGTTTTCTATATCTTTATCATCTGTGCCAGATGATGATTTATCAATTATTGACATCTCTATAGGACCATCTCCTGGATCATACAAAGGATTTTCAACAGTGATGTAACCATACTCTTCCATTGTATATTTTATCTCATCAATTTCATATGTAATTACATGTGAACCAATGCTATACGTTATTATTGTTTTATATGGCGTATGTTCAACTGAAACACTAATTGTATCGTATTCATTTATTTCTATTTGATTTGTACCTGAAATAAATGTTGAACATTGTGGAGCATAAGATGATTGTCGGCTTACTGTATACCACAAATTCTCAAAACCCAAATAATGATGACTTCTTTCATATGTTACCGTATATGAAGATGCGTTATTACACGTCCAACCTTTACATACCCCAAAGCCGTCATTTCCACTACTAGTAATTGTTTCTCCCATAACCGTGATTGATGATGAACTTGAAGAATAGGTTTTAGTTATCTCTTTTGGTATTAAAATTGATTCCTTTGAAACTGTTCCATTAACAGCATTAAATGTTACAGTTTTCCATAAAATAAACGACCTTAAATATGGAACACCAGAATTATAATCTGAATGTCGATACCAAGTGGTTCCACTTGTTCCGCTTGTTGAACTCAGCGAACTCAAAGTATATGAAGTTTGAGGAGTTAAATACACGTTTGATGTTGAGCAAGCAAAATTGAGTCCACCAGCATCAGCGAATGAAAAGTAATATACATTTGGCGCGCTATTGGTTCCCGTTAATATACAATTGTTAACAGATCCGTTTCCAAAATGTGTTCCTAAGAATGCCCCACCGAAAATAGTTGTATTTGAATTAATATTGTTATCAATGGTAATATTTTTTGCATAACAATCTGAAACTGTAACTTTTGGGAATTGAGGATTCCAACCTCCATTATAGGAACTACACGCCCCAACTAGACCACCAATATGATATTCTTGAATATCCAATGAAGATGAACGTCTCGTTATTTTCATATTTTCTACAGAACAATTCCTAATTACAAATTCTCCGGCTTCTTTACCTGTTGAAGCAGGTGGAACAATTGAACCAGCAATCCCCCCAACCGCCATCTTATATATTTCAGTCATTCCTGTTGCATTTGCTGGCTTTTGATATTTACAATTCAACTCAAAATTCGCAAGTCGTAACCCCTGGACTGTTGCACTATTTCCAAGTGCTGCAAAAAACCCAACAGATATGGCATTATATGAATAGTTGTAATCACAAGGTACAGTGTGATCGGCTAAAACTGCGTATTCATTATTATTAATATAAAACCCTTGAACTGTGTGACCCATTCCATCAAAGTTTCCACAAAACGGAACACTGTGTTGCCACATATAGCCTGAAGCGTGTCCATAAGTTCCAACACCACGGAAACTCATATAATGATCATCACGAGAGCTTTCTCTTTCATCTCTAAAATCAATATCTGCCTCAAGTTGAAAAAACCTTCCAGAATAGGAGTTTCCATTATTTACTGCATCCGCAAACTCTATTAAATGGGCTTTTGTTTGGATTTTCCACGGGTTATCAGCCCAACCAGTTCCACCGCCTAAAAAAGCTGAAGTTTCCATTGATTTTTGTTCAGCATTAATTTTTAATCCTATAAATAAACCAAAAAAACTAACAAATACCATTGTTAGAATAACAATATTCAAAGTCAACTTATTAATTAATTTTATAGATTTGTTCATATTTATCTTTATTTAACACACCTGACAAGTTAAAAAACAAATGTTTTAAACTATTTTTTGCAAAATTTTAAAATTATTCATATTGTTTTTATAATCTGCTTTTAATTCTATACCAAAATATTCTTTCATAATTCAGAAAATAAAAGCATTAAATAAATTTAAATAATAAAAACAAATATTAATAGTGTGTCTAATTCCCCTTATCAGTTATAATTATATTAAACAATAATAGAGAAATTTGTCAAATAATTATGATAATTTATTTGATTTATTTTGCTATATTGTGATAATATTTTTTCTAATTTAGGAGATTTTCACAAATGAATTACACATTAGAAAAAAATTGGAGCGATAAATTAAGTTCAAGATTTAGCCAAGATTATAAACGTGAATTGTTTTCTTGGCTTGAAAAAGAATATGCAACAAAAACAGTTTTTCCTCCAAAAGAAAAAGTTTTTAACGCTTTAAATTTAGTTCCTGTTGAACAAGTTAAAGTTGTTATTATTGGTCAAGATCCATATCACACAATGGGGCAAGCAGATGGTTTGGCATTTTCTTGCAACAATGGAACACCTCAACCAAGTTTAAAAAATATATTTAAAGAAATTACCAGCGATTTGGGTTATAAAATGAGTGAAAGCACAGATTTAACACCTTGGGCAAAACAAGGTGTTATGTTGTTAAACACAAGTTTAACTGTTGTTGAACATTTGCCAGCTAGTCATAGCAACAAACTTTGGCACACTTTCACAACTGAAATTGTTAAAATTTTAAATGAACTCAATCAACCAATTGTTTTTATGCTTTGGGGAAATCATGCAAAATCTTTTTTGCCACTATTAAACAACTCAAATCATTTAATTCTACAATCTGCTCACCCTAGCCCATTCTCAGCATACAACGGATTTTTCGGTTGCAAACATTTTTCTAAGTGCAACAATTTCTTAATGTCTAATGGTCTAAAACCAATTGATTGGAAAATTTAACATAATCGATTGACAAAACTTATTTGTTTTGATAACATATGCATATGTCAATATTTAGTTTAATCGTTACAATTATAATTATCAGCTACATGATTCTACCAATTAAATTGTAGAAATGCGTTTTGCTGGAAAAAACTAATTGAATGTCAGCATAAACGCTGACATTTTTTAAAAATTTTATGTTTAGGGAGAAATTTATGCATAAAGAACAAGGAAGTTTAAATTACGTCAAAATGGAAAAGCAAATGCTTGATTTTTGGCAACAAAACAACACTTTCGAAAAGTTAAAAGAAAAAAATAAGAAAACAGGTAAATATTTCGCAACTCTTGATGGCCCTATCACAGCCAACTATAATATGGGTCTTCACCACGCTTACGGAAGAACTTTTAAAGATGCAATGATTAAGTTCAGTGCTCTTTGTGGTTGCGACCAACATTATCAAAATGGGTTTGACTGCCACGGTCTTCCTGTTGAAAACAGAGTTGAAAAAGAACTCGGTTTTGAAACTAAAAAAGATATTGAAAACTACGGAATTGAAAACTTTGTGGAAAAATGCATTGAAACAGTTAACAAATATTCTGCTTCTCAAACACAAAGTTCTATTCGCTTGGGTCAATGGATGAATTGGGACGACAGTTACTATACAAACAGCGATGAAAATATAACAGCAATTTGGCACTTTTTAAAGAAATGTCACGAAAAAAATTGGGTTGGTTTATCTTATCGCCCAATGCCTTGGTGTACTCACTGCGGAACAAGTTTAAGCGAACATGAAATGAGTGATGGCGATGCTTATAAAGATGTAACTCATATTGCAATTTTCTTTAAATGTCCAATTAAAAATAGCAATAATGATATGTTGGTGTGGACAACAACTCCTTGGACATTAACATCAAATGTTGCTGTTGCCGTTAACCCTGAATTTGATTATAATATTGTTAAAGTAAAATCTAGTGATAGAAACATAGTTGTTTGCGCTAGTGCAATGAAAGTTTTAAAAGACGATGTTGTTGAAGTTGTTAAAACAGTTAAAGGAAGTGAACTTGTTGGTTTAACATATGAAACTTGTTTCCCTGAACTCAAACAACAACAATTTGAGCACAAAATCGTTGCTTGGGAAGAAGTTTCAGCCGATGATGGTTCTGGCGCTGTTCACATTGCTCCAGGCTGTGGCGCTGAAGACTTTGAACTTGGAAAATCTTTAGGTCTTGTTAATATTATTCCTATTGATGAAGAGGGTTATTTCTACTCTGACTTTGGTGTTTTATCTGGTAAAAATGCAAATAGTGAAGAAACTCGTGACTTTATATTCAATTTAATGAAAGAAAGAAACAAAACTTACTACACTCATAAAATTAACCATAGATATCCTCATTGTTGGAGATGTAAAAATCCACTTGTATTCCGTTTAATTAACCAATGGGTTATAAAAATGGATGAAATTCGTCCTGAACTCATTTCTGCTATTGAAAACGTTGAATTTAGCCCAGAATTTATGAAAAAACGTATGTTAGATTGGTTAAACAATATGGGAGACTGGTCAATTTCTCGTTCTCGATATTATGGTGTTAGTTTACCAATTTATCCTTGTAAAGAATGTGGAAAAGTTACAGTCGTTGGTTCTCTCGATGAGTTAAAAGAACTCTCTAGCGCTGAAGAAGTTGATGCAATGCCTCATATTCACAGACCATATATCGACAACATTAAAATCACTTGCCCTCATTGCCAAAATAAAGTTTCAAGAATTAAAGAAGTTGGTGACTGTTGGCTTGATGCGGGTATTACTCCATTTAGCACTAAAAAATACTTCACAGATAAAGAATTCTTTGAAAAGAACTTCCCAATTGAATGCGTAATTGAAGGAAAAGAACAAGTGCGCTTGTGGTTCTACTCTCTACTTGTTATGAGCGTAGTTTTAACAGGAAAAGCTCCATATAAGAAAATTGGTTGTACACCAATGCTTCTTGCTCAAGATGGTAAAAAACTAAGTAAATCTAGCCCTAATAATATTCCACTAGATACTGCATTTGAAGAAATTGGTGCTGACATTATTCGTTATAACTTTGTTGCTACTCCTCTAATTAACGATGTTAAGTTTGGTAAGGACACTTGTGATGAAGTTAAGCGTAAACTTTTAGGACTCTGGAACGCATACATTTTCTTCAATACCTACGCTTGCATTGATAACCCAGATTTAACTGGATACACTCCAAACGAAAGTGATTTAACCTTTATGGATAAATGGTTAATTAATCGTGTTAATGAGTTTACTGAAAACGCTCATAAATGTTATTCAAATCAAGATTTCGGTGGCGTTAGTAAAGACTTTGAAGTTTTAATCGATGAATTAACAAACTGGTATATTAGAAACAATCGTCGCCGTTTCTATAAAAGCGAAGATAATACTGACACTATGAACGCATATTTCTGCTTACACTATGCTTTGAAAAACATTGCTATGGCAATGTTCCCAATTATACCATTTATTAGTGAATACTTGTGGCAAAATGCAGTTAGAACTGTTGATAATAATGCAGAAGAAAGCGTTGCTCTCCACTCTTACACTGTTGCTGAATACAAAGTGAAAGATGAAGGTTACACAAAATTAACAGATTACGTTCGTGAAATCTTTACAATGGCAAGTAAACTTAGAAATGAAAATCAAATTAAAGTAAAACAACCATTAAAAACAATGTATATTAATGGTAATGATGATGTTGCTAAAGCTGTTGAATTGTATCAAGACATTATCGAAAGCGAACTTAATATTAAAAATGTTGTAATCGAACACGACAATTCAAAATTCAACATTGAATTGTTAAACCTTGATTTCCGTAAAGCTGGTGCAGTTTTAAAAGGCGATGTCCAAAAAGTTAAAAATTATCTTGTTAATGCAACAGATGATGAAATGGCTGGTTACGTGGCAGGTTTCAAAGAAGGAAGTGTTAATATTAAAGAATTTACAGGTCTTTCTAGTGAATTATTCACTCTTGCAACTAAAGCAAAAGAGGAATTTGTTGTTGCAAACGAAAACAACTTAACAGTTGTTCTTGATATCACTCTTGATAGAGAACTTATGCTTGAAGGTCTTGCTCGTGAACTTATCCGTTCTGCGCAAGTTATGAGAAAGAGTGCAAACTTCAATGTTGAAGATAGAATTAATATTGAATTTGTAACATCAAGCAGTGATTTAATAGAAATTGTTAATAAATTTTCAGATAAAATTAAAGCTGAACTTCTTGCTCGTTCAATCTCACACATTGAAAATCCAGAATATACTGAAACAGTTGAAATTGGCGAAGAAGAAATCACAATTAAACTTAAAAGATAACAAAAAAGTGGCTCTTGCCACTTTTTTAAATCTCTTTTTTCTTTATTCATAATTACTCCACTAAAACAACCGCAGTTGCATATTCTTTGCAATGAGAAATGCTAACCTCAATTCTTGACTTAAAATGTTCACGAAGAATTGAGTTAATATATTTAGTTTGATTTATGTATGGCTTTCCACTTTCTTCATGCAAAACTTCAATTTCGCTGTAATGAATTGAATCATCACCAAGTGCTTTAACAAACGCTTCTTTAACACAAAAGAATCCGCAGTAATGCTCTAATTTGTTTTCAAACTTGTTGCAATATTCAATTTCTTTTTCGCTAAAAATTCT
>JBGVFL010000017.1:0-5441 GCA_045120995.1 Candidatus Onthoplasma sp.
TTAAATCTTGTGATATTGAAGCTTGGAGCCCTCGTCAACAAAAGTTCTTTGAAGTTGGTTCTTGTTCAACACTTGGAGACGCTCAATCTAGAAGACTTGGAATTAGAGTGAAAGGGGATAATGGAACATATTATCCTCACACATTAAATAATACTGTTTTAGCATCAACAAGAGCCCTAATTGCATTATTAGAAAATAATTATAATGAAGATGGTTCAATAAATATTCCAAAAGTTTTACAACCATATATGGGTGGAAAAACAATAATTATTCCAAAGAAGTAATATATTATATTAAAAGAAAATCGGTAATTTCATTTGCCGATTTTTTTATTTTTAACAGGACTTTAGTTTTTTACGCAAAGATGTATTTTGACATAATTAGATATTATAAAGTAAAAACTTATTCTTTTCATTAATATAAAAGTTATAATTTAAGACTAATTTATTATAGTTAAAGAATTTGTCTTTGGTGTTTTTGATCTCAATAATTGATAAAATTCTAAAATGCGCTGAGACGAATTGGAGAAGAATTAAACAGGGAATAGGTCATTTAATTTTTAAAATTATGTTATTTAAATCAAAAATGAACTAGGATTTATTCATTTTAAATAAAAAAAGAAACAAAAAACTAAAATTAATAAAATGATTAATAATGCAAGAAACTTGCAAAAAGTTGCATAAAATTGAAATTTATAAAATAGTTGAATTATTGTCAAACAATACAATATATTGTAATTTATGTGGACAACCAAAGCGGTTTCCACAAGTTTATTTGATGAAATTTCAACATCTTTGCGCAAAAGAAGGGTTTTGCGCAAAGATATAAACATAAAGCTTTCCACACTGCTCTGTTTGTCCACATTCTCAGTTGTATTATTTTTTGCATCTTTTTTGCAAAAAACTGCCATTTTGTTGCAATTATACTCCACTCTAATTAAATTAAGTTTGTATTTTATTAATAAAAAGAATGGGTTTAAACCCACTCTTTAAAATTTATTAAATTATGATTAATTAAATCAATGTTTGAATTGCATTCATTAAAGCAATTTTTCCGTGTTGGTAACTTAAACAACCTTGCAAATATCCAGCATAAGGTTCTCTCATTGGACCATCGCAACTTAGTTCAATTGAACTTCCTTGGTTAAAACTACCACTAGCCATTATAATTTTATCTTCATAACCATCCATATCTCCCGCAACGAGAGTTGTGTTGCTATCGATTGCACTTGAATACTGAATTGCTCTTGTAAACTCAATTAATTTGTTTTTGTCGTTAAATTGAATGCAGCATACAATATCAGATAATGTGTCGTTCAAATTTGGAACTGTTGTATACCCTAGCCTACTCATCACAACACTTGTTATAACAACCAATTTTTTTGCTTGGGCAACAATATGTGGTGAAACAAAGGCACCTTGGAAGAAGGCTTTATAACCAGGTTCGTATGAACCATTATCTACCCCTAATGCAGGACTTGTCATTTTATATGAAATTAATTCAACCAATTCTTCTTTACCAGCTATGTATCCACCTGTTGGTGTTATTCCCCCACCCATATTCTTTAAGAGAGATCCAATAACTAAATCTGCCCCAACATCTGTTGGTTCAAGTTTTTCTGTAAATTCACCATAACAATTATCAACAACTATATAGGCGTTTGATATTTCACGCATTGCCTTAATTACCTTTTCAATTTGTGCGATATTTAAGGCGTTTCTTAAGCTATAACCACGAGAACGTTGAATATACAACATTTTAGGATTAAGTTCTTTTATTGCTTTTAAAATGCCAGGGATATCAAAATCGTTGTTAATTAAGTCGACTTCAGCATATTTTATATTGTAGTCTTTTAAAGATCCAACATCTCTTCCCTCTACTCCATAAATTATGTTTTTTAAAGTGTCGTATGGTGTTCCTGATATGCTGAGCATTGTGTCTCCTGGGCGCAACAAACCAAACAAAGATTGACTTATTGCTTCAGTTCCACAACTTATTAAAGGACTAACAAAAGCTGACTCAGTGTTAAATATAGTAGCAAAAACCTGCGATATTTTTTCTTTTCCAATATCGTTGTGGCCATAACCAGTGCTTCCAATGAAATGATATGCTTGAATTTCATGTTTATTAAACGCATTAAGAACTTTTAATTGATTATGAAATTCAATTTCTTCAATTTCTTTAAATTTGTTTTGGCAAAGTCTTTCGGCATCATTAATAATATTTAAAGCTTTTTCATTTATATTAATCATTTAAAAAACTCCTTATCTTTTCTTCTGCTTCGTTAAGTGTACACAATTCAACGGTTTTTATTGTTTTTAAGAATGTTAATTGACGCTTACAGTAATTTCTAGTATGTTGTTTTATTAATTCAATTGTTTTTTCTTTAGTTGTTTTACCATCAAAATAATCAAACCATTCTTTATAACCTATAGAATTAAAGGCCTGCATATCTCTTGTTGCGCCTTTATCTATTAAATTTTTAATTTCTGACTCTAGCCCCTCTTCAACCATTTGATCTACTCTAGTGTCAATTTTTGAATATATTACCTGCCTATCATCAATTATGCCAACACTCAAAACTTCAAAATCTTTTAAAATACTTTCGGCTTTAGTTAATGTTTCATTATTTTTTTCAATCTCAATATATCGAATTACTCGCTTTAAATTATTGTAATGGACTGTTTTTGCAACTTCTGGATTTAAGTTATTTAATTCTTCCCAAACCTTTAAATTGCCATCAGTTTTAGCTAATTCTTGGTAATATTCTCTTAATTCAATGTTTGCGCTAGTTTCACCTAATGTAAACCCTTCCAACAATGCCTTAATATACATTCCTGTTCCACCAACAATAATTGGGAGCTTATTTTGTTTAATAATACTATCAATTGCTTTTTGTGTATCTTGAATAAATTCTCCAACATTATAGTTTTCGTTAAAATTTTTAACATTAATTAAGTGATGTTTAATTTGTTCTAATGATTCTTTACTTTCTTTTGCACTACCAATATTTAAATCTTTATAAATTTGAACACTATCTGCAGAAATGATTTCACCATTAAATTCTTTTGCAATTTTTATGCCAAGACCACTCTTACCAGATGCCGTTAAACCTGTTATAATTATAATTTTCATTAAACAATCCTTTTAAACCATTTTTCGATTTGAGTTTTTGAAACAACTGTTAGAACAGGTCTACCATGAGGGCATAATAAAACCGGTTGTTTTTCATCTAAATCTTTTAATAGCTCGTGGATTTCATATTCAGTTAACTTCATACCAGATTTAACGCTACTTTTACAGGCTTTTTGCATTAAATAATGTTTAATTTCATTATTTAATGTTGGTTTTAAATTTTTCATATCATGTAAAAGATCATTTACGAAGTTTTTTAAATTAATATCTTTTAATTGCATTGGAACAGAATGTATAATAATTTTCTTATCTCCAAATTGATCAATATCAAAACCTAATTCGTTTAAACTGTCTTTAAGGTTTAAAATATATTCAACTTCATTTTCATTTAATTCTTGCGTGTAAGGAATAAGAAGGTCCTGAATAATAATATTTCGCTCTTTAACCATTTTGGTGAATTTATCATAATTTAATCTTTCGTGACCAGCGTGGAAATCCATTATAAACATATTCTCGCCCTTTTCAAGGAGAATAAACTCATTAAATATTTCACCAATAATTTTAAAATCAACTAACTTATTAATTTCTTGATAATGTGGTTCTTGATTAACCTTCGCTTGTTCTAATTCTGTTTGAATTGGCTTTTCTTCTGTTTTGGTTGGCAAATCAAATATTGTAATTGGTGAATAAGTTTCTTGTTTAAGTGAAACTATGCTTGATATATTTGATAAATTTACCACAGGTTCAATTTCGATTTCTTTTAAGGTTGACAAATCAGTTTTTATGAGATTTTCTTCTATTGGTCTTTCCTCAAAGCCTACTTTATTGCTATCAACAGGATTAATTTGATTATATATTGAAGAGCGTACTGTTTGATATACTAAATCATAAATTTTGCTTGGTTTTGCGAATTTAATATTAATTTTGCTTGGGTGAACATTAACATCAACATCTATAGATGGCATTGTTAGATTTAAAATATACATTGGGAATTGTCTAGGCATTAAATACTCTTCATTTGCCATATATACTGCTTTTGACACAATTTCATCAATCACATAACGATTATTTAATATTAACGTTTGATATGTTGTATTTGGTTTGCTATATCCTATTTTTGAAACATAACCAGAAAGTTTTATATTATCGATTTCTTTTTCTATATATGTTAAATTACTCATTATATCGTAACCATAAACACAAGATATTGCATCTTCTAAAGAATTTCCTTTAGTTTGATATAGAATTTTTCCATCAACGATATAAGTAAACGATATGTTTGGATTTGCTAAAATATATCTAGTGATTATGTTTGTTATTTGATTTTCTTCTTGCTTTGGCTTTTTTAGAAACTTTCTTCTTGCTGGGGTATTATAAAACAAGTTATTAACTTCAATTTTGGTTCCATTATCGCTTGTTGTTGCTTGAATTTCTCCAAAATCACCACCGTTAACATCAATTGTGTAGGCACATTCTGAAGTTTTTGTTTTAGTTGTCATTGTTGATTGACTGACATTTGAAATACTTGCTAAAGCTTCTCCTCTAAATCCAAGTGTTTGAATAGACTCCAAATCATCAACCGATGATATCTTACTTGTTGCGTGTGGCAAAAATGCCTTAATTATGTCATCATATTCTATTCCAGAACCATTATCTTTAATAGAGATATAATCTATTCCTCCGGATTTTATTTCAACAGTAATTTTAGTTGAACCCGCATCAATTGAATTATCCAATAATTCTTTGACAATTGAAAAAGGACTTTCTACTACTTCTCCAGCAGAAATTCTGTTAATAATTAAGTTATCTAATAAATTAATAGCCATTGTTATTCCTATTTTTTTGTTATTTCAATAAGATGATTTAATGTGTCGAAAGCCACAATTGGTGACATTTTATTAATATCAATTTCTTTTAAAATATTAATTATTTCACTATCTTTTTGGCTAGTTGCGCTTTCTGCAATTTTATCACTTTCAAGTTGCTTAATAAGTTCTTTTGCTCTATCAATAACTTGAGCTGGTAATCCTGCTAAATTTGCAACTTCAATTCCATAACTTTTTGTTGCACTACCACGCATAATTTTTCTTAAGAAAACTAATTTACCTCCAATCTCTTTAATTGAAATGCAATAGTTTTTTACTCCTTCATATAGATTTTCCAACTGCATTAATTCGTGATAATGTGTTGCAAATAAGGTTTTTGCATTAAGATTCTTTGATAAGTATTCAACAACCGACCAAGCAATTGACAATCCATCAAAAGTTGATGTTCCTCTACCTACCTCGTCAAGAATAATTAAGCTA
>JBGVFL010000018.1:0-16939 GCA_045120995.1 Candidatus Onthoplasma sp.
CCTTTTTAACAGGTAAAACTTGTTCAATTAAAGAATGCAACTTATCCATACTAGACGGTAAAATACCTAACTTTGAATGGCGAAAATCACTATTCTTCATTCCTCTTGTAACATCTTTGATTTTACTAATATCCATTTGTGAGGCATATATCGCACCAAATAAACTTCCCGCACTAGTTCCTGCTACCATATCAAACTCAATTCCATATTCTTTAAAAGCTTTAAAAACTCCAAGATATGAAAAACCCTTTGTTCCCCCACCACTTAAACATAAACCAACTTTATATTTTTTTTTAAACTTCTTTTTAGATCTTTCTTCTAGACGTTTTTTAAAACCCATATAACATATTTATGAGTTTAATTAATTATATTATACTTTAAAATTATAATTTTAGCAATTGTCTGTTTAAATTTAATTAAATTAAGAATTCACTTTTATCTTTGTATTATGATTAAATAAAAAAATTAAGGCAAATTGCCTTAATTTTTTTTGTTTATTTATTATCTTTTAACATACAGCAGTTTTTATATTTTTTACCACTTCCACAAGGACACAAATCATTTCTTCCAACGTGATTATCATTCTTTGCTGATTTATTTCCTTCACTTCTGTTAACCATTCCAATCGCAACAG
The DNA here is from genome assembly GCA_045120995.1 of Candidatus Onthoplasma sp. Lineage (GTDB taxonomy): Bacteria > Bacillota > Clostridia > Christensenellales > UBA1242 > Onthoplasma. The sequence continues at coordinate 635 of JBGVFL010000018.1, forward strand.
GTCCCTTAGGGGATTGCGGAACAATATTAACCTTAATTTTCATTTTGAAAAGTGTTGAAGCTGTGTATTCCCTAATATCCCCAATCATTTTATCAAACATATCAAAACCTTCGTTTTTATATGCAACAATTGGATCTTTTTGACCATATGCTAAAATTGAAATTTCATTTCTTAATATGTTCATTGCGTCAATATGGTCTGTCCAGAACTTATCAACAACTCTTAAAAGAGTATTTCTTTCTGCAATTGCGAAGTCAAAACCAATTTTCTTAACATCATTAACTTTATTTTCATAGATTTCAATAACCTTTTCATAGATTATTTGACTAGCTGTATTAAGAGTTGTATCTTCAATCAATTCCTTTGTAACCACATTTGAATCTTTTTCAAGAAGTTTACTTTCTAAAGCTTTATTTAATGGTTCTAAATCCCATTCATAACTTGGCTTTGTTTCATCTAAATAAATTGCACATTGTTCAAATATATATTCCTTCATCATTTCAATAATTTGTGGGTGAATATCAACACCATCAAGAACTTTATCTCTTTCTGCATAGATTATTTGACGTTGTTTATTTAAAACATCGTCATATTCTAACACATTCTTTCTTATTCCAAAGTTCATTGATTCAACTTTCTTTTGTGCAGTTTCGAAGAAACGTGTTAAAAGTTTAGATTGAAGAGGCATATCTTCATTTCCACGGAATGCTAAAGAGAACCAATTTTTCATTCTATCTTCACCAAAACGTTGAGGAAGATCATCTTCAAGTGAAATAAAGAAAATACTTGAGCCAGGGTCTCCTTGACGACCAGCACGACCACGCAACTGATTATCAATACGACGAGATTCGTGACGTTCTGTACCTAAAATGTGGAGACCACCAAGTTCAATAACCTTTTGCTTTTCTTCGTCTGTAACAGACTTAAACTCTTGATAATATCTATCATATTTTTCTTTAACAGCAATTTCTTCATCTGTTAAATTTGATTTATAACCGACAACCTTTTCAAGAATTGCAGGTTCAACATTTTCATTTAAGAGTTTTTGTTTAGCCAAGAATTCAGGATTTCCCCCGAGCAAGATATCTGTTCCACGACCTGCCATATTTGTTGCGATAGTAACGCTACCAACACGACCAGATTGAGCAACGATTTGACTTTCTAATTCGTGATTTTTAGCATTCAAAAGATTGTGAGGAATCCCTAATTTTTTAATATCCTTACTAATTCTTTCAGACTTTTCAACAGAAGCTGTACCAACCAATATTGGTTGACCCTTTTCATATTTATCCTTAATTTCTTCAACTATTGCCTTAAATTTTGCTTCTTCCGTGAAGAAAATCATATCTTGTTCATCAATTCTTTGAACAGGCTTGTTTGTTGGAATTGTAACAACATCTAGGCTGTAAATTTTATTAAATTCTGTTTCTTCTGTTTTCGCAGTTCCTGTCATACCACTAAGTTTATCATATAACTTGAAGTAATTTTGGAAAGTGATTGTTGCTAAAGTTTTATTTTCATCTTTAATTTTAACATGCTCTTTTGCTTCAATTGCTTGATGCAAACCATCACTATATCTACGTCCGGACATAACACGACCTGTAAATTCATCAACAATTAAAATTTCATCATCTTTAACAATATAGTTAATATCTTTTTTCATAATGAAATTAGCACGCAATGCATTGTTTATATGATGGTTTAATTCAAGGTTTGAAATATCTGAAAGATTTTCAATTTTAAAGTAGTTTTCAGCCTTTTCAACACCTGTTTCAGTTAAACGAATTTGTTTGTGTTTTTGTTCAATATCAACATCTTCTTCTTTTAATCGTTTAACAAAGTTATCTGCAACTGCATACAGCTCGCTAATTTTTCCGCCAGCACCAGAAATAATCAATGGAGTTCTAGCCTCATCAATTAAAATTGAGTCCACTTCATCGACAATTGCATAAGAGTGACCTCTTTGAACTTTATACCTTTTGTCAACTTGCATATTATCACGCAAATAATCAAAACCAAATTCATTGTTTGTTCCATATGTGATATCGCATTCGTATGCTCGTTTTTTATCTTCAGGGCTTTGACCAGAAAGAGTAACACCAATTGTTAAACCCAAGAATCTATAAAGTCTTCCCATTATTTCGGCTTGATATGTTGCCAAGTATTCATTAACCGTGATAACGTGAACATTTCTACCTGTTAATGCGTTTAAATATACAGCAGTTGTTGCTGTTAATGTTTTACCTTCACCTGTTCTCATTTCAGCAATACGACCTTGATGTAAAACAACACCACCAATAAGTTGAACGTGGAAATGACGTTGTCCAAGAACTCTTGTTGCAGCCTCACGAACAACAGCGAAAGCATCAACCAAAATATCTTCCATTGTTTCGCCATTCTTTAAGCGTTCTTTTAATGCTGGAGTTTGCGCCTGCAACTCTTCATCACTCATCGCTGCATATAAGTCGCCTTTTGCTTCGATTTGATTAACAATTTTTTCAATTTTCATCAAACTTCTTTTATTGTCTGATGCAAATAAATAAGAAAATAATCCCATAAGTCTGTAATCCTTTTTTTCTAGTTAAATTTATTAATTTTACTGATAATATAATACTATATTTAGTGATTTTTGTCTACTAAATAACAGCGATTAAAATGTCTTATTTTAATACTTTTATCACCCAAATTATCATTAAAAAATATTTATACAAAGCCTGAAAAATAGGTAGATAGCTGCTATATTCCTTTATTTTTCATCCTGTTAGAACATTGTTTACACACAAACGATTTAAAAAAATTATAGTTTTAAATCAAATAAAATTAAGAAAAAATATTAAAATAATTAAAAAAATATTAAAAAATTAAGAAAAAATCAATATTTTATTAATAAAAACAAGAAAAAATGCTCAATTAAGAGCATTTTTTATTATTCTTCATTATTTCCCTCATCTTCTGAATTTTCACCATTTCCGTTTTGTTCACGTATTTTTTGAAGAGTTAATTTTGTTGATTCAATATCTGCTTCGATATGAGAAATTTGATCTTCCAAAATTTGATTTGTATGTTCTAAGATTGGGAATCTATCCTTGTTTGCATTGATAACTTCTTCACAATGACTAACGCTCAAACGAAGTCCGTCTAAAAGTTCTAATTCATTAGCAAGTTTTTCAGCTTTTTCCTTATCAATATCAACATAGTTGTTTACACCATATAATGAAACTTTTTTCTTAGCAACAACTGTTTCTTTTCTTCTAAGTTTTGTTTGATATTTTTCTAAATCGTTCATAACTTTTTTAAGTGGACGATATTCTTTAGAATTTGTTTTATATTGTTTTTTAACCGATTTTAATCTTTCTTCTAAAGTTTCAAGACGAGCAACACATTCTTCTTCTGTCATATCAATTCTTACAACTTCAACTTTTTCTGTTTGAGCTTCTTCAAGTTTTCTGTTAATTTCTTCAAGTCTCATATTGCCATCTCTAGCTTCTTCAAGTTGTCTGTTAAGGCTTGCAAGTTGAGCTTTTAACATTTCAATTTCTGCCTTAGCTGCTTCTGCTTCTTCATTTGTTTGTTCTTGTTCAGTTTCTTCAACTTCTTCTTCAACTTCAGTTTCGATTGTTTCTTCTATTTCTTCTGTTTCAAGTTCTTTAAAACTTTTTTCTATTTCTTCTTCAACTTCAGTTTCTTCTGCTTGTTTTAATAAATCATCAATACTATATGAAGACAATTCATCACTCATTTTAATTTCTTCTGCTTCATTTTGTGATTTTTCTTCTTCAATTATATCGTTTGAAATTTCATTCAACATATTATCTAAGTCAAATTCGTCAATTTCTTCTTCAGCTTCTTTAGTTTCGATTGTTTCTTCTTCTGTTTCAACTTCTTTAATTTCTTCTTCAGTTGCCACATCTTCCTTAACTTCTTCAACAACTTCTTCAACTTTTTGATTTTCAGATTTTAAACGATTTTCAATTTCTTCCAATTCATCGTCTTTTTCTTCTTCAATATCAAAGATAGAAACATTTTCTTTTTCTAACATTTCTTTTTCTTTTTCAGCTTTAGCTTTGTTTATTGCTTCAAAGTCATAATCTCTCTCAATAGTGTTTTGTAACGAATTTTCAAGTTGTTTATATTGAGAATAATCAATAACTCCTCTTTCTTCTTTCTTTGTTGCTTTTTTACCATTATCAAAAACACCTAAAATCATATGTGTGATAAAAGCAATAAGACCACCACCAACAACAACTATTGCAACAATTGCCATAATGCTTATAAAAGCCATCCACGCTTCCATAACAATCTCCTTTCAGTTAAAATTTTTAGTATTATACAGCAAGAATTGAAATATTTCAATACCTTTTTTAAAAATTTTTCAAAAAAATAGCAAAAAAATATCAATTTTATCAATAAAACAACTACTTTTTAATATTTTATTAATAAAATATTCAATTTTTAAAAATTCCTCAATCCCTTCGGATAAAAGTTTTTAAATTTACCCTTACTTATTTTAAATCCTCCCAACGCACAATTATTAACCAAAATCACCCCATAACCATCTTCTAATTCCACGTCAAGAGTTTCTCCCCTAAGATACTTTTCCACATTCTTGTCTTTAAAATCGGCACATATTTTAATTTTACATTCTTTTGAATAGGCTGTAAACAAGTTATGATGAGGTTCAAATCTATTACCCAAAACCTGACCAATTCTTACACCAATTGAAACATAATTTACTCTTTTTTTTATAAACTCTTTATATGGAGTAAAATAACTATAGTTCATATATTCCACAAAACTATCATTGGTTACAAAATTTTTTGAAATAAAGTCATTGGTTATTTTGCTATTTGTAAGTTTTAATTGTGTTGATGATGAAAAATCACATTCTTCTTTCTTTTTCATAACAGCAACGAATTGTCCTTCTCCTCTAACCTTATGAGGATACAATCTTACAGCTTCAGGCATATTGATCCCTCTTGGCAAGTTTGCATCAATATTAACCAATTCATAATCGTGTTCTTTTAAAAAGTTACTAACCACATCTTCATTTTCAAGAATTGAATAAGTACAAGTTGAATAAACCAATATACCACCCTGTTTCAACATCTTGTTTGCATTCTCTAGGATTTCCATTTGTCTTTTTGCGCACATCTGATTGATTTCAGGATACCATTCACTAGTCACATCTTCGCCACGCCTAAACATTCCCTCTCCACTGCAAGGAGCATCAACAAAAATAACATCAAAAGAGTCACCATACGCCTCAGCCAGATTTGACGGAGACTCGTTTGTGATAATAACATTTTTTAACCCCATTCTCTCCACATTTGAAAACAAGATTTCACTTCTCGACTTAACATACTCATTACTAACCAAAACACCATTGGGAATACGGTTTGCTATTTGAATAGTTTTACCGCCCGGAGCTGCACACAAATCCAAAACTCTTTCATCTCCACGAAATTTTATACTATTAACCGTAAACATTGCACTTGGTTCTTGCATATAAAAAGCTCCCGCGTGATGCAATGGGTGTCGCCCTTTCTTTTCGTTGTCAACATAAAAACCAGCATTATCATATGGTATTTGTTCAATATTAAAGTCTACTATTTTTTTAAACTCTTCAACACTGATTTTATTTTGATTTACATATAGCGATTTTTGAATAGGTTTATCTAATGAAGCATAAAAATCTTCATATTCTTCACCTAAAATATCTTTCATTCTATTTAAAAACACATCATTTAACTTCATAACGATAAAATTATAGCAGAAATATTAAAAAAAGACTACATTTTGTTGATTTTTTTTATAAATTTATCTAAACTATTAATATAAGATTTTTTGTAATTTTAAAGGGGTAATATAATGCGTGCATTAGATAAAATCAGGCAAAAACGCAGATTTGAAATGTTTAATGATAAGTCAAGGGAAAAAGTTTTAGAACTTAATGCTTTTTTCGGCAAATATATTATGCATTTTGAAGAAAAAATTAAAAAGGTTTTCACTTATTACGACACACCAAACCACGATTTAGAAAAATCAAATATTGTTCTTTATAAAACACAAATTGGTAACTTTACTGAACTAAATATGGCAACAGAGAAAGTTAATTCAACTTTTAGATACTCTATGAGGACAAACTATAAACACTTCACCAAACAAATCAAACCTCACGATAGCATCTTAAAACATAAAGAATTTTTAATTGAAAACTTCACAAATATGTTCTTATCATCAATCAATTTCGACCCGGAATTTTTGATGAGAAAACTTCAAGTTGCCTACACTGTTTCAACAACAAGTTTAGAATATAGAAGTCTAAATTATACAGGTTTGAAAATAACATATTCATTTGATAACGATGTTTATTTTAACAATTTCACAAAACAAACAGTTAACACAAACATACTAACTATTTATCAACATAGCGCTGAGCATACCGATGAAGATTTTAATAATGTTATTGGAAAATTAACAAGATATTGCAAAGAATTAACTCCAACAGCAGAAACTAAAATTATGATTGCAAGAAGATTAACAAACCTAAAAACTGAACCAAATCAAGTTGACACAAAAAAATTAGACAAAATGAAGAATAAGATTAAGAAAAAATAGATAAACAAAAAAGTCGCATCTGCGACTTTTTTTTAATTTTGATTATTTTCGTGAAGTGTTATAGTGTTTTTTAACAATTCAGCAATTGTCATTGGCCCAACACCGCCAGGAACAGGGGTTATATAACCACATTTTTCTTTTACAGACTCAAAGTCAACATCTCCAACCAAACCAGTTTCAAGTCGATTTATTCCAACATCAACAACAACTGCGCCTTCTTTGACCATATCTGCAGTAACAAATTTAGGTTTACCAATTGCAACAACAAGAATATCTGCTTGCTTACAAAATTCTTTTAAGTTTTCAGTTTTTGAGTGACACATCGTTACAGTTGCATTTCTTTGTTGGAATAACATTGAAACACTTTTTCCAACCAATAAACTTCTTCCAATAACAACAACATTTTTTCCTTGCATTTCAATGTTATAATTATCTAATAAATCAATAATTCCTGTTGCTGTGCAAGGTGCAATTATGTTTTTATTGGCAAATAGCTTTCCTAAATTAATATCGGTTAAAGCATCAACATCTTTTGCTGGAGAAATGCATTCAATTAATCTCGCTTCATCTAACCCTTTTGGCAAAGGAAGTTGCAACAAAATGCCTGAAACATTTTTATCGTTATTTAATTCGTTGATAACAGTTTCAACTTCTTCATTTATTGAAGTTTCTGGCAAGCGTTTAATAATAGATTTCATTCCTGAAGCATTGCAAGCTTTTTCCTTATTTGCAACATAAACCTGACTTGCTGGATTATCACCAACAATAATACAAGCCAAACAAGGAACTTCTCTATTTTGCTCTAAATATTCCTTTTGAATTTGATCTCTAATTGCAGTTTTAATTAATAATGAAGTTTGTTTTCCGTCTAAAATATTCATACCCATATAATACTCCTAAAAACAGATTTTGACAAGCAAAAAAGAATAGGAAATCCTATTCTTCTTCAACATCTTCTTCTGGTTGTTCAACTTCTGGAACATCGTTTGATTTATAAACACCAAACATTTCTTCGCTTTCTTCCAAATTGTTGTTAACTTTTAATCTGTGAAGATAATAATTTGTTTCGGTTTTTCCAGCAATTTGATAGAAATATAAACAATTTTCTTCTTCGTTTAAATCGAAATAAATGAAATCTTCTTCAATTAATTTTGTTGATGTTAATTGTTTTGTTTCAACATTTCCAACAAGAGCATTTGTATAGCTAGCAAGTTTAATTAATGAACTATCACTAGTTTTTGCATGATATAAAATTGAACTATTTGTGTAATCGATAATATCAATATCTGTAACACTTGCATCTTCTTCAATAGTTGCAGAAATAACTGCCCCATTTTCACCTAAAACTTGATTAGTGTTAACAAGATGAATTTTATTTTCTTTAGCCAAAACCACAGCAACTTCAACTTCTTCAAAAGTTGGAGTTACAGAGATGTCATAGCCATTAACATTTGAAAAGAATAATCTAAAGTTAGTTTCGTTTTGAGCGTAATTTAAAACCACCAAATCAGTATATGTGCTATCCAATTCGTGGGTTTGAGTTGCATAAACTTTACCATCAGCAACAAACTTTAAAGTTGGTTTGTTTTGAATGTTAGATGCAATAGGATTGTTAACATTATATCTTCTAACTTCACAGCTTTCATCGCCATCTTTAACATAGAATATATCGTTGATATCATCTGCAAAGATAACACTTGAAACCTTTTGAGAAATTGTGCTTGTTTTCTTTGTTGAAAGGTTAATTTTAATTAAAGCATTCTCATTGCTTCCATCGTAATAAGCTTTACCTTTTTCCCAAGCTATAACTGAACCATTGTTGTAATACTTATATTCTAAATTTTCCAACTTAACATTAGAACTATAAACCTCTTCAACTTTGCTAGTTTTATCAAGCTTTATGCGGTAGAAAACAGTTCTTTCTTTAGCCCAGTTTCCAGCTTTTCCACTTTCATTCTCAAGAATTGGAGAAACAAAATATAAATATTCGCCGTGAATAAATAAATCTGTTGCTTCGTAACCACAAAGTTTATCGCTCATAGTGATATAGAAATCATCTTTAAGCAAGCCGTTTTCATCTGTAACAATTTCACCATTTTCGCCCAACTTCATAAGCATAAGAGCGCCAACAGTATATTTATCGTTTTTATTGCTATTTGTTAAACTAGAAACAGCTTTGTAACCATTAACGAAATAAACATATTTACCCTTTCTAACAGCTAAACCACCATTTCCATAAATTTGGTCTCCCGCTTTTGGATAAGTGAATGCTTTTTCCTCTGGAGTTCTGTTATCGCCACAGGCAACCAAGCCCAAGCCAAACACGCAAAGCACTAAGCAAACTATAAATTTTGTAAATTTTTTCATAAATAACCCTCGTAAATAATTATTGCCAAACCCACACAAGTTAAAACATTTGTGAGCGTTTAAAATACTACACCATATATTAACACAATATAAATCTATTGTCAATTAAAAAACACTCAAGAAACCATAGTGATTTTTAATAAATTTATAATATTTCAAATAGGAAGAAACATAAAACTTTCCAATAATGACAAGAAAATGCAATACTTCACCAAACCAGACTAATTAAAACATAATTTTTGTAATATATTAAAATTTACAATGATAAAATATAGCATATGAAAAGCAAAACAATAATTTTATCTTTAGAAAACGAAAAAGGAAGAGGCATTTTAACCATTTACCAAGAAGAAGACCTGCTCCAATGCCGAATAAGGCTTTATAACATAGAGCCCCTATCGAAATACTGCAAGTTGGGAATTTACCACAACAACCAAGTTTATAGCGCAAATTTGTTAAAAAAAGAAGATGTTTACACAAGTTCAATGGTTGGTGATTTTGATATAGATCAAGATTTTTACTCCGCAATAATCGACACAAATAATAACAATAAAGTTCTTCTTTGCGGTGGAACTTATGCAGGATTTTTCTTTAATGAACAACCCAATTTTGAAAACAAGTTCAATTCATTTCAACCAGCAAAGATAAGTGAAGATTTAGATTATAAGCCTAAAACTAACAATCACGTATTTGATGAAATAACAAAAGAAGACCCAACAACAAATTTATATTCTCCACCATTAAACGCTCAAGCTTGTGATGACTGCGAAAAATGCAAAACTTGCAAATATAAAGAATTTTTCTATTCTCAAAACTCAATAAAAGTTGAAGAAACAAAACAAGAAAGTCCTTACATTGTTGGGCAAAACACACCCAACATTCACCACTCAACAAACCAAGAGATAAACTCCAAAACCGAAACAGCAGATCACAACTCAATTTTAAAATCTTTGTTGCCACAATTTAAATATGTTTTTGAAAACTACCCACCAGATGAAACCTTAAACAACCTTTTAACCAACGCCAAATTTGTTAAGATTGAGGAGGAAGAAAAAAGTTATTCAATTGGCGCAATTTATGAAAATGATGAAATGAAATATATTTGTTACGCAGTTCTTTGCAACTATAATTCCCCAGCTCCAGAAGAATTAGGAAAACATTATCAATGGCTTCCCCTTGATAAAGAAGACCCGCTAAGCGAGGGTTACTACATTGTTTTTCAAGATACGGTTGATCTTAAAATTGTTGAACTAAATTAAGGCGAAAAAAAATCTCGCTGATGCGAGATTTTTTTGATTTAAACTAATTTAATGGAACGTTTTCAACACGACCAGGAGCTTCTGAATTAACTGTATCGAATGCACCAAAGAATGCCATTTGTTCTGGAGTTCTTTGATTATCTTTATTTTCTGGTTTTGCATTCCATTTAGCAGCTTCTTCATCCCAACCTAATTGTTGAACAACTGCAAATTCCATTGAGAAACGGATATTAAGGTCCATAATTCCTGATGATGAAGTTGTGTTGTGAACTTCAGTGTAAGTATCCTTACTTTCTCCTGTTTCTGGATCAACATCTTGAACTCTGCTTGATTCAACTCTGTGGTCGAATTGAAGAGCAAACCAGAAGTCTTTTTGGTTGAATAAATCTCTTGCTTCTTTTGTGTCAGCAACACGGAAGATATAGATGTAAGTACTTCTACTACTATCAGTTGTTTCCAATACTTGCCATCCTTGACCATTACCAGATGCATCTGGAGCAACAGTTCTAACGAATAATCTTAAAACTGGATCTTCAGCACCAACACTTCCTGTTCCTTTAATACCAACAATTTGAGAAGATACTGGATTAAATGATGCTCCTTCGTAAACAAGAGTTGTAACACGAACAAATGCATAAACTGCAGCGTTTGTTCCTGTTCCGTTTGCAGCATCACCATCAGCGCCATTAGTTTGGTCTGCTTTTAATGATAAGTCAATTTGTTTCATCTTAGCATCATTATTTGTTTCAACATCACCATAATATGTACCAGTACCGAAAATATATTGACCTGGAACAATTTGAGCTGTTGAATCGTAAGTTAACTTAGTGCTCTTGTTATACAATTCAAGCTTAGCTGTTTTGATGTTATCAATTTGCTCATGTCTTGCTGTTGCAGTGAAGTAAGCGTATGTCCCACCAAATGCCATCAAAGCTACCATAACAATTGCCATAATGATAACTGCAAAAGTTGACTTAGCCATCTTTTTTGATTTCATTTTTGTCATAATTTTTCCCCTTTTTTAAATTTTTTGTTTAATTAAATTAAACTAGTTTTTGTATGTTTTAAAACATACTGATTTACCGTTTTCACGATAAACAAATTTGCAAATTTGTTTGAAGAGTTTTCTCTCTATTGCCGAAAGTTTAAATTGTTTTTAAACCTCCCCTAAATTAATAACAATCTACATCGACATCAATTGTTACATAAATTCTAATATTTTTCGACACATTAAGTCAAACATTTTTTAATATTTTTTAAATTTTTTAGCAAAAAAATATATAAAAGACTGCTAAAAATATTTAAATTTTATATTAAACCCTTTAAAAACATCTATTTTATAGCATTTATAAACAATTCGTTGATTATTTAATTTCTTTATTTTTAAGCGGTAAAAATTGGTAAAATTTAGCATTTTTATTGCGATTTAATTAAATTTTATTAATCAACCAATAAAGAATTATAAAAAAATTAGGACTTTTATTCCCAACTTTTTTAAAAAATAATTCTATTAGATTGTAAGATTATTTAACAACCTTTAAAATAAAAAACAATAAACAATCGTTCAACATATTTAAATATAACCAATGCATTAAGCGTGGGCAACTGTTAAGATGCTCCCTTAATTAAACCAATCTTTTAAAGGATTTTAATTGATTGCAACGAACGTGTTAGCCTATGCGTTTAGTGAGTTGTAACTGTTAAAATGCTCCCGCCACCCAAGCATTCTCCATCTTCACCATAAAGCACAGCGAACTGACCAACGGTTACTGCTTTTTGTTTTTCTTTAAAAATTAGTTGAATTGTGTTTTCATCAACAATTAAAACTTTTGTTTGTTGAGTTGGTTGGCGATATCTTAATTTAACGCCACACTCAAATTCATTTGTTGGTTTTTTATTTATCCAATTAAAATTGGAAACAACACAACCACAACTAAACAAAGCTTCACTCTCACCACAACTAACATAAAGAGTGTTTGATTTTATATCCTTAGCAACAACAAACCAACGATTTTCCTCACAGCCATTAACACCACCAATGTTGAGACCTCTTCTTTGACCAATTGTATATTTTGATATTCCTGTGTGTTCTCCAACTTTTTTGCTGGTTTTAATATCTATTATTTTACCCGCCTTTTCAGGATAGTTCTCATTCATAAAATCTTTAAACTTTTGTGAGCCCAAAAAGCAAACATCATAACTTTCTTTTGTTTGTTTTGTTATTAAGTTGTTTTCTTCTGCAATGCGCCTAACTTCTTGTTTTGTTAAATTGCCCAATGGAAACAAAACTTTTGATATTTGTTCGCTTGTTAATTGACACAAGAAATATGATTGGTCTTTATTATTATCAACTGCTTGTTTGAGTTTATGTGTATTACCATTATGTTCCACGATTGCATAATGACCGGTTGCAAAATAGTCTGCTTTCAATTTTTCAACATATTCTAAAAATGGTTTAAACTTAACCTCTTTGTTGCAAACAACACAAGGGTTTGGCGTTCTTCCTGCTTTGTATTCATCAACAAAGCAATCTTTAACTTTTTGCATATGGTCGCAATAATCAACAACAACGCATTCAATATCTAATTCAGAACAAAGTTCCCTAACCCTTTGTTCATCTTCTTCTCTTGTTTCTGGATTTTCGGTTTTCATATGAAGACCTATCACATTATACCCTTGTTTCTTCAATAGGTATGCAGCAACAGAACTATCAACTCCACCGCTTAATCCAACTATTACTGTTTTTAACATTTTTATTTCCTCTATTTTTATCATTAAAACTTATTTTCTGGAAACTGGAATTCTAAATTTGTTGCAGCAAACTTTTGCTATATCTATGATCCAAATTGCAATAACTGCTCCCCAAATTGAAACTAAAAGTGTGAAGATTTGATATAAATCTCCTGTTGGGGTTTCTTTCAATAATGCTGTTAAAATTGCATTTATTATTCCAACTGAAAAAAATATTGAAAAGAATGCTCCCATTTTATATCTTCCAACATAATAATAATGCGCACCAGTTAATCCTGCAAAAATTGTAATTAATAAGAGTGGCAAAAATTTAACATCGCTTGGTCTGCCATTTCTCATTAAAACTCTTTCTTTTTCTCCACTTCTTAACGCCTCTTTTGCTTCTTTATTTGTTGCACTATCAAACTTTTGAAAATTAAGTTGACAACTTGGACAAACACCAATCTCAACTGGAACTTTTTCATTACAACGTGGGCATCGCTTATTTCTAAATAAATTCATATTTATATTATATCATATTTCCTTATAAATGTAAATAAAAAAGACAACCTATTGGGCGGCAGTCGTTAACTCCACAGCGGTCGTCTAAATTGAATTAAGAACTAGGTCCGTGTTTCCACGAGTCAAACCATAATGGTAAGCCAGAACTTAACTCTATTAATATTATATCATATTGAAACTCTATAGTCAACATTTTAACAAAAATTTATAACATAACTGTTTTTGCTGGATTTTTTATTTGATTTAAGTTAAAATAACAAAAAATAGGAGTTTATTATGATTATTCTTTCTTGCGACCACGCCGGTTTTGATTATGTTCAAAAACTTATGAAATATTTCGACAAACACTCAATTGAATATAAGTATATGGGGCCAAAAGAATATGATGGCCAAGATGATTATCCAGACTTCATTCACCCAGCAACACAAGAAGTTTTAAAAAGTGAAGAAAACGCTGGAATATTTATGTGTGGAAGTGGCGCAGGAGCTAATATTGTTGCTAACAGATATAAGGGAATTAGAGCAATTTGTGCTAGTGATCCTGTTGAGGCTTTCTTTGCTAGAAAAGATGAAGATGCTAACGTTTTAACTATTGGCGCAAGGTTTGTTTCTTTTAGAAAAGCAATAAAAATTATTCAAGTTTTCTTAACCAGCGAATTTGAAGGCGGTCGCCACGCAAGAAGAATTGCAAAGTATTAAAAAAATCACCAGTTAACCTGGTGTTTTTTATTAGTTTAATATTAAAATTTAGGTGTGTATTTGCTATCCGCACTAGTTAAGTCTTGAGTGAAACAATTATTCATATTCAGGTTAATGGCATAGTTAACAACTCTTTTATATTCTAATGGTGTTATTTTTCGATTTATTTCTTGGTGATGTTTTGCATTATATCTTGGTTCGTATTGACTCATTAAACTCACTATTGAATCTTCGCCAATTTCATCGTGAATAAATTTTAAACATTCTATGCTATCGTTTGTGTGTGTTGGCAAAATCAAATGACGAATAATTAACCCCTTTTTCATTAGTCCTTTTTCTATTATATCATTGGGTTGATTTTGTTTCATTTGTTTTATTGCCTTTGTTGCATTTTCAACATAATTGCTGGCCTTGCTATATTTCGCAGATAATTCATTGTTCATATATTTTAAGTCAACTAAATAGATATCAACAAATTCTTTTAATCTCTCAATTGTTTCTTTTGTTTCGTAACCATTGCTGTTCCAAACTATTGGAATGTTTGGTTTATATATTTTTAATGCTTCAATAATTTGATTTGAAAAGTGGCTTGGTGTTACCAAATTGATGTTTAGAGCACCTTTTTTTTCAAGCCTTTTTATAATTTTTGCCAGTTTTTTAGCTGATATTGTTTTTCCTTTATTGTTATGACTTATTGGAAAGTTTTGACAAAAATCACATCGCAAATTGCAACCAGTGAAAAAAATTGCTCCACTCCCCTTCGCTTTTTCATCACCACTTATTAATGGCTCTTCGTAATGGTGAAACATAACTTTACTTATTTTTATTTTTTCCGTTTGTCCACAAAAACCATATTCTTTTTTTCTATTAATCTTGCAGTTCCTTGGACATATTTCACAATTCATATTGTTATGTTATATCTTAATTTGTTTTTTGTCAAATAAAGTTCTATTTCAGCGGACAGGCAAATAAAATATTTTAATAAAAAAGGAGATTTTATGAGAAAAAAATTTGCGCTTTTCACTTTGTTAGCCGTTATGATATGTTGCTTTTCTGCTTGTGGAAAAAACAACATAGATTTAAACAACCATATTATAGAAAAAAGAGAAAATCTTTTCGTTGCAAACGATAATTTATATTCTGTAAGCTTATCAACCGGAGAAAGAGAAAAGGATTATAAATTTGATGGAATAGTAACTGAAATGGTTCCTTTCGCTGTTTTAACTTTAACTAGAATTGAAAATCTTCCTCTTGCAGTTGACACTTATTCTTACATTGTTACTATAAACGATCAATCTTATAGCGGTTTTTTAGAAAAAGCAAATAATGATAATTCTTATTTAACCGATTTAGAGGTTTCCATAACTGGAGAAGAAACAATAAATGTTAGCATAAGTTTTACAGGTTATACATTCAACAAGAATCTTGAAAATATTAGCTCAAATTTTCAAGTTGATAGTAATGCTGCAATCAAGATTGCACAAAAAGAATTAAAAGAAAATCTTAATAATCTTACAAACGATAAAAACGTTAAAATTGAAGTTGTTATGAAAATTATGAAAGATTTTTCTAGCGAAGAACTCAAAAACTACTATTGGTATGTTGGAATAATTTCAACAAATGGTGAAACATTGGGAATTTTAGTTGATGCTAACACAGGCAATATTATTGCTAAGAAGACTTAAATAACAAAAAAAAAGCGAATTATTCGCTTTTTTTAAATTTCCCCATCAAGTACTTAAATCTATCCAAGAATTCAAATGAATTTAGAATTGCCTCTTCTATTGTTTGTGTTTCAAAATATTTTTTTACCTCTTCAATTAAATTAATATGCTCATATTTAACAAATCTTAATTCATCACTTGCTATATGCAATCTTATTGATAAAATTTCACACAAAGCTTCCCCCACAACACTTGAAAAGAATTCAAAAAAATCACTTTTATAATTATACTTACCAGTTAACCCGATTGCTTTACATAACCTAGCAACACATATCTGTTTAACAATTTCTTTTACTGACATTTCAGAATTATAAGAAACCTCAATTCTTAAAAATTTTTGAACTTTCGATATTATGTTTGCCTTATTAAGTTCCTCTATACTAACG
>JBGVFL010000019.1:0-6243 GCA_045120995.1 Candidatus Onthoplasma sp.
GTTGAAGCAAAGAAAACAGAAGTTAAAGTTGAAGCAAAGAAGGTTGAAACAAAACAACCTGTAAAGAAAGCTGAAACAAAAGCAACTCCAGTAAAGAAAGCTGAAACAACAAAGCCGGTAGCAAAGAAAGCTCCAGCTAAAAAGGTTGAAGCTAAAAAACCAGTTGCTAAAGCTGCAACAAAACCAGCTGCAAAATCAACAGCTAAGAAAACAACAAAGAAATAATAAAGAGGTGACTTGGTCACCTTTTTTGTTTAATTAAGTAATGTGTAAAAAAAATATTGATAAATAGTAGACTTTTTAGTTTTTTTTTGATAATATAAACATATTAATATTGGTTATTTGTGAGGGATGGTTATGTCATTTGTCTTTTCTTGGTGGTATATTGTTGCTGCTATATTAGTGGTTGGAATTGCGGTTTGCTTGTTTTTCTTTTTCAAGATGGATAAGCAAGATAGGGTTATAATTAATAAATTTTTAGAAGATTCTCAAAAAGAAGAGGTTGAAGAACCTGTTAATGAATCAACTAATAATGAAGAAAAACCAAAAGTTAAAAAATGTAAATATTGTGAAGCGTCAAATGATGTTGATGCAAAAAAATGTTTTTCTTGCGGTGCTGATTTATACATAAAATAATAAATTAATAAGTTGCTTTAAAAATTTGGTTTTACCAAATTTTTTTGTTGCAATTTTTTAATTGATATATTATCATAAAGAATATGAGAGTTATTTCAGGAAAGTATAGAGGTAAAAAGTTAAAAGAATTTGAGTTGACTACAACCAAACCGACAATAGATAGGGTAAAAGAGGCAATGTTTAATCAAATTCAATTTGATATTATTGATGCTGTTGTTTTGGATTTGTTTTCAGGTACTGGTTCTTTGGGGATTGAGGCAATTTCAAGAGGGGCTAAGAAAACTTATCTAGTTGATAATAACAATAAAGCAATTAAGATAATTAAAGATAATCTTTCAGGAATAAATGGAGATTTTGTTGTTAAACAAATAGATTATATTGAATTTTTAAATACAACTAAAGAAAAGTTTGATATTGTGTTTTTAGATCCCCCTTATATGACAGATTTTGGAATTAAAGCTATTAATATTTTAATTGAGAGAAATTTGCTTGCTTCAAATGCTATTATTATTTTTGAAACTAGCATTGAGAATGATTTCAGATTGGAAAGAGAAGGTTTTGATGTATCTAAAAAAACATATGGAAATGTTGTGGTTTATAAAATGGTAAGAATAGATTAATATGATATATTTAAAGAATGAAAATAAAATAATAATTAAAGATAAACGAGATTTTAATGTAAATCAAATTTTAGAGTGTGGTCAAATTTTTCGCTATCAAATAAACGGAAATGAAGCCAATGTATATTCTAAAGACAAATTTGCTAAAATAATAACAAATAAAGATGAAATTGAAATTTTAACAGAAGATGTTGACTATTTTGTTAATTTTTTTGATTTGGAAACAGATTATAAAAGAATTAAAGAAATCTTAGCAAAAGACAAATTTTTATCTGAAGCTGTTCGTTATGGTTATGGTATAAGAATTTTAAATAATGATTTATTTGAAATGGTTGTTAGTTTTATCATTTCTGCAAATAACAATATTTCAAGAATTAAAAAATCTATTGAATATTTATGTTGTAATTTTGGGGAAAATAAGGGCACATACTTTGCGTTTCCAACTTTAGAAAGGCTAAAAACGGCAACGGTTGAAGATTATAGGTTGGCGGGTTTGGGTTATAGGGCAGAGCAAATGTTTGAAACAATTCAAAATTTGAAAATGGCACAAATCGAAAGTTTGAAAACAAAAACAAAAGAAGAACAATTTAATTTTCTTGTTTCGCTTAAAGGTGTTGGAGAAAAGGTTGCAAACTGCATTATGCTTTTTGGTTTAGGGATTAAAGATGTTTTTCCGGTTGATACTTGGATTAATAAAGTTTACAATTCCCTAACAAATACTCAAGAAACAAACAGGGCTAAAATAACAAAAGAACTAACAAATAAGTATGGCAAATTATCAGGTTATGCTCAACAATATTTCTTCTATTATTTTAGAGATAACAAAATAAAAAATTAAGCCACAATGTAATTGTGGTTTTTTGTTTCTATATTTAATAGAGATATTGACAAATGAAAATTATGTGATATACTTTGATTAAAACAAAGGAGATGTTAAATGGAATTTATACAAATTTTCACTGAAATGCATTGGGTTCCGGCTTTATTGTTAATAGTTGGAATGTTAATGATGATAATGGAAATTTTCGTTTCAGGTTTTGGTTTCTTTGGCGTTTCAGGAATTTTATCATTAATTGCTGGCGTTATTGTTAGAATTTGTTTTGGTTTAAACTTAACCCAATCGCTAACATTGATTCTATTGGTTATAGGATTCTTGTTCTTGGTTGTTATGGTAATGGTTTATGGTGCTAAATATGGAATTTTGGGTAAAACTGGTTTGTTTGAACGAAGAACAACTCTTCCAGATAACTATAATAAGGCAGATAGGGAATTGAGAAGATTAGTTGGAAGAAATGGAAAGACTGTCAGCAAACTTGACTTAGCTGGTCAAGCAAAGATTAGAGGTAAAATCTATGATGTTGTGTCAATTTCAAGTTATATTGAACCAAACACAAACATTAAAGTTGTTGAAATAAAAGACAACGCAATTATGGTTCGAAAATGGTTTGAATAAAACTTAAATTTGTTTAAATTTTAGATGTAATATTATTAGAGGAGAAAAATTATGAATAATTCAATGATGTTAATGCCTGATTGGGCAATTCTTACAATTGTTCTTGCAGTTGTTGTTGTAATAATGGTTGGTGTTT
Organism: Candidatus Onthoplasma sp.; assembly: GCA_045120995.1. Classification (GTDB taxonomy): domain Bacteria; phylum Bacillota; class Clostridia; order Christensenellales; family UBA1242; genus Onthoplasma. Next base: position 2,846 of record JBGVFL010000019.1, read on the forward strand.
TAGTCCTAGTTCCAATCAATGTTTGGTTCCGTGCTTTGGTGTCAGGGGCTCACGTATCAATGATGCGTTTAGTTGGAATGAAAATGAGAAAAATTGACTATAAAAAAATAGTTAATATTTATATTGTTTCACAAAAAGCTGGGTTAGATATTCCAATTGTTGAATTAGAAACTCATTTAATGGCTGGTGGAGATATTGAAAAAGTTGTTGATGCTTTAATTGCTGCACATAGCGCTAAATTGGATTTAACGTTGGAAATGGCTAAAGCTATTGATTTGGCTGGTCGTGATGTTGTTGAAGCTGTTAAAACAAGTGTAACTCCAAAAGTTGTTAAAACAAATTGGATTGAAGCTCTTGCTAAAAATGGAATTCAAGTTAAAGCTATAGCTCAAGTAACATTGAAAGCAAAATTAGACCGTCAAATAGGAACAGCAGACACTGAAACTATATTGGCCCGTGTTGGCGAAGGTGTTGTTACCGCAATTGGTAAAGCAAACACTCACACAGAAATAGTTTCAAATCCTTCTATAATTTCAAAAACTATCTTAGCTGATCATTTAGATAAAAATACAGCTTATGAAATTTTATCAATAGATATTTGTGATGTAGATATCGGCTCAAATGTTGGCGCTAAGCTTAAAATTGAAGATGCTGAAAGCAAAAAGAAAATTGCTCAAGCGGCAGCAGAAGAAAGAAAAGCTCAAGCTGTTGCTCTAGAACAAGAAATGAAGGCTAAAACTCAAGAAATGAAAGCGATTGTTCTTGCTGCAGAAAGTGAAGTTCATAAAGCTATGGCAACTGCAATGAAAAATGGCAAATTTGGTATTATGGATTACTATAAACTTCAAAATTTAACAGCAGATACAAAAATGAGAAACTCAATTAGTGGTGTTAAAGAAGAAAAACCTAAGGAAGAAAAACCACCAAGAGATCGTTTTGGTGAATAATAAAATAAAAAAGCCTAACAAAAGTTGGGCTTTTTAAAAAGGAGTGAGTATGTCTGGATTTGAAATTTTAATATTGGTTATAGCTTGCGCAGTTCCACTTGTTGCCCTCATTTTTATAAAACCTAAAAAAAAGAAGAAGGAAAAGAAAGCGCCTGAAGTTAAAACATTGCAAGAAGTTAAAACAGAAGAAAAGGTGGCGGAACCTAAAAAAGAAGAGCCTGGCTATAAGAAAGATAATAATATTGAATCTTTAGATGAAGATATACAAAGTTATGTTGAATATAAAAAGAAAAACATAACTAAGCCCCAAAAGGTTGAAATGCCGCCAAATTTTAAAGATATGTCAATGCCGTATATTCCAAGAAGAAGGGGAGTTGATAAAAAACCTAAAACAGTTGCTGAAGAAATTAATAATTTATCTCCAGAGCTTAAGGCAATGCTATTAGCGGGTGTGTTAGATAAAAAGAATTATGATGACTAGAAAGGAAACCTCAAAGGTTTCTTTTTTTAAAAACTTTTAAAAAACTATTGACAGGCATTATTTGATATGATATTATGTAATTACGTAATAACATAATTAAAAAATGGAGGGAAATGTGGAAGAGGTGAAGGAATTTGTAAAAAGACTTGAGGAAGTGGACTATAGATTGAAAAAACTTGAAGGGGAAATGCAAAATAAAAAACAGGAAAAATTTAGAAACGTGATTGTAAACCCAAAAGATGTCGAAGAGGGTAGAATGGCATATGTTGGAAGGTATGAATCTTCAGATAAATCTATAGGTTCTACTTTTGGCGCAGACAATGTTAATATTTCCAAACTCTTAAAAACAAACTCATTTGAAATGGCTCAGGTTGTTGATGCGTTTTCTAGTGAGGACAGAATAAATATTGTTAAAAACTTAATACAAAGAAGTTTGACAGCTAGACAGCTTATGAAAGAATTAAACTTCTCAACAACTGGTAAACTTTATCATCATTTATCGTTTTTAGAAAAAATAGGTGTGATTCGTAAGGATAATGAAGAATATCATGTCTCTGCAAGATATATAAGTTGCATTCTCTTAATTTTTGCAGGTGTTCAATCAATAATAAATAAAAACAATAGTTCAGATTAAAAAAAACAAATCGCAGTTGCGATTTGTTTTTAGTTTATATCTTAAGATGGTTCTCTATATTATATGCTATATACTTATATATTATAAGAGATATATTTATACCTTATAAAAGAGGAATATATCGATATATTAAAATAAACAATAAAAAAAATAAAAAAAATAAAAAATTTTTAAAAAAGTTGTAAAAAACGCTTGCATTTATTCTTTAAATGGTGTAATATGGGTTCAGTCACTCACCGAAAGGGTGGCTAAACACACAAAATTTAATAAATTTGTCGAAAGAAAAAGAAATTTAAAAAATTTATAAAAAATTTTAAAAAAGTTTTGAAAAAACTGTTGACAAAAGATTTAAAGTGTGTTATATTAACAATGCGCAATGTGTAACAACGCCTTAAGCAAAGTTGCAAAAGCGCCTATATAATGTGACTTATGTCTCTTAATTATATAGTATGAGAACAATGACAACTGCATATTTTTGAAAAATACAAATACGAGAAAGTAATTTGCATTAAGCAATTATTTCAATTTCAAATTTGTAATTTTGCCAAAGAACATTTATCAAAGGAACAAAAAGACGATCAAGCTACAAAGAGCATATAGGGAATGCCTTGGCACTAAACGCCGATGAAGGACGCGACTAACTGCGAAAAGCCACGGGGAGCTGTAAATGAGCAATAATCCGTGGGTATCCGAATGCGGAAACGCACTATGGTGAAGCCATAGTATCATAACATGAATACATAATGTTATGAGGGGAACCCAGTGAACTGAAACATCTAAGTAACTGGAGGAAAAGAAAGTAAATTAACGATTACCTAAGTAGTGGCGAGCGAAAGGGTAACAGCCCAAACCACGGGTAGCAATATCTGTGGGGTTTAGGACTCAGTGAGTAGTGGAAATGCTTATAGTTGAACATACCTGGAAAGGTGGGCGAAACAGAGTAAAAGCCTCGTAAACGAAATAAGCACAAAGCGAATGAGGATCCAGAGTAACGTGGGACACGTGAAATCCTGCGTGAAGATAGGAGGACCATCTCCAAAGGCTAAATACGATTTAGTGACCGATAGCGAATAGTACCGTGAGGGAACGGTGAAAAGAACCCCGGGAGGGGAGTGAAATAGAACCTGAAACTATATGTTTACAAGCAGAGAGAGAACTATGTAGCAATACAGTTCAATCTCGTACTTTTTGTAGAACGGGCCGGCGAGTTACTGTATGTAGCGAGGTTAAGGTATTAAGTACTGGAGCCGAAGCGAAAGCGAGTCTTAATAGGGCGAGTTAGTTGCATGCAGTAGACCCGAAACGAGACGACCTATCCATGAGCAGGTTGAAGCAG
>JBGVFL010000020.1:0-6373 GCA_045120995.1 Candidatus Onthoplasma sp.
TTGGAGTAAAACATTCTTTTTTCACAATCCTAGGAATTGAAACATCAAAAATAGATTGTAAAATAACGCTTGTTATTCCATACTCTTTTGTTCCACATTTACTAGCAAAACGTTCTGCAACTTCCTTTTGAATTAAAACCAAAATTGATTTAAATTTATCTAAATGTTCAACCAGCCTAAATATAATTGGCGTGGTTATATAATACGGGATATTTGCAACAACTCTCGCCTTTCCATCAAACAAAGAATCAACATCAGCTTCCATAAAATCTTGAAAATGAAATTCAATATTTGTTTGTTTGTTTTGCAACTCATTAAGTCTAGCAAACAACTCTTTATCAATCTCAAAAGAAATCACCTTCTTTGCATTTTCAGCAAGAATTGAAGTTAATGTTCCAGCCCCAGCACCAATTTCCAAAACAAGGTCATCTTTAGTTACCATTCCATCATTAGAAATCGCCCTTAAAAGATTTTTATCAAATAAAAAATTTTGACCTAAACTTTTCTTAAAATTTATTGAATTTTTTAAATTTTCTTGATTTTTTAATGTTTTTTCATTGTTTTTCATTAATTTTTACCGCTTTTAAATAATTTTTTATTAATTTTAGTATATCACACCAATTTAAAATTGTGAAGGGATTTTAATAAAAAAATCGGCATTTTAGCCGATTAATCACAACAAATAATAGTTGAATTTTCTTTAGAGATTTGTTCTTGTTCCCTACAAAGTTTATATAAATTTTTTTGATCCTTAATTCTATAGTTATTTCCTTTCCTTTTATAAGACTGTTTAACAAGTTCACTTATCTCCTCACCCTTTTCCATTGCTTGAAAAATCTCTGAACCCTTTCTGTAGATTCGTGCAACCATAATTTGAACTTCTTCATTGTAAATTATTTTATTTTCCATATTCAACCTCTCAAATAAATTTTAAGCAAATTATAAGAACAAATTATTCCATAGTGTTCTTTTCATCAACTCAACATCTTTGAAATACTTTTCCCTTTTTGCCAAATAATCACTATTAGGAAAATGCTCACACATCAATTTAACTAAAGCATTATCAAGTTCTTCAGACTTAATTTCATCAATCCCATATTCAATCACTAGTAGTTTAACTTCAAATGTTGAAACAATCAAAACATATGTTCCCATATCAAACCTGATTTTAGGATAAAGATTTTTATCTTCACCAAAAACCATTCTAGATTCACATCTTTCATTTCTTAGTTCTACAGGCCAAAATTTAAAAGTTCCATCACAATTTTTCTTTTTTACTTCATTAACAATATCTTTAAAAGCATCAAAGATTTCTTCATAAGAAAGAGTTTCCAACTTAAATTCTTTATCATTTCTACAATCTTCGAATCTCAACACAAAAACTCTCCTTTTCTTATTAAATATTATCACACGACCCTCCTTTTGTCAATATTGAAAATAAAAAAGTCGGTTTGAAACCGACCTCGATTATACATTTAGTTCGCCGACTATCCACTTTTCTCTTTCCAAGCATAAATCCAATAAAGTTTCCTCTCTTTTTGCTGTTTCAAAATCTCCAGTGTATTTATGTCTTTTCATAGATTTCTCAATCATCCCACTAACAATTTTACCTTCAGCCATAGCATTATGAATATCTGAGTATTTCCCGTAGATTTCCAAAATCAGCCCCATTTCATCTGTTCCATAAATAATTTTGTCAGCATTAGCAGAGACTTCAATTTTTGAATAATCGAACGGTTTTCTTTTTCTTGTTTTAACTTTAGATTCGTCTTTCTTAAAACCTAAATCCTCAAATCTAATTCCCAACATATTTCCCTCCTAAATTTTTTTGATTATATCAAACATAGATAACACTGTCAATATTAAAGTTAAAAATCATTGACTTTTTTATTATAATAGGTTATTATAAATATAGAGAAACGATATATAAGTTTGAGGAGTAAGTTGAGTTCGTTTTAAAGAGAATGATTGTCGCAGGCTGTAAGCAATCTAAAATTGAGCAACCGAAGGTAGCAAACAAGTTCAAGCGAAGAAGAATAGTAGACCGCTTGCGTTGTGAAAAATACGTTAGTTTTAAAATAAGGAAGAATTTTTATTCTTTGAATTAAGGTGGTACCACGGTTAAGTTAATCGTCCTTATAGTTTTAACGCTATAAGGTTTTTTATTTTTATAGCAAAACCATAAAACAAATAATAAAGGAGAAATTATGTTAGACAATAAGTATAACATCAATGAAAAAGAACAAAAGTGGCAAAACTTTTGGCAAGAAAAAGGAATTTATAAGTTTGATAAAAATTCAAATAAACCAACCTACTCAATCGACACTCCACCACCAACAGTAAGTGGAGAACTTCATTTAGGCCACATTTCAGGTTTCACTCAAGCAGATATGATGGCAAGATTTAGAAGAATGCAAGGCAACAACCTATATTATCCACTTGGATTTGACAACAACGGTCTTCCAACAGAACTTTTGGTTGAAAAGAAGAAAAACATTCGTGCTCACACTCTTCCTCGTGAAGAGTTCACTCGCATTGCTTTAGATTTGGTTTCAACTTACAATCAAAACTATCGCGATATGATGATTAAAGCAGGAATGAGTTGTGATTTAAGTTTAGGTTATAATACAATCGACAACAAAAGTCAAAAAACAAGCCAAAAATCATTTATTGATTTAGCTCGTAGAGGAATTGCTTACCGTGAAGACAAGCCAGGCCCTTGGTGTTGTAAGTGCAGAACAAGTGTTGCAACAGCAGAACTTGAAGACAAAGAACTTGATAGCATATTCAACTATTTAAACTTTAGATTAGCCGACGGAAGTGGAACAATTCCAATTGCAACCACTCGCCCTGAGTTTTTACCTGCTTGCGTAGGAATTTTTGTAAACCCAGAAGACGACAGATATAAACACTTAATTGGAAGCAAGGTTAAAGTTCCTCTCTTTGAAGAAAATGAAGTTATTGTTAGAGCTGATAGTAAAGTTGGCATCGATAAAGGAACAGGAATTGTTATGTGCTGTACTTTTGGTGACCAAACAGACGTTGAATGGTGGAAAGAATACCATCTTGAATTAAAGAAAGCAATTGATGACGGTGGAAAAATGACTGAAATTGCTGGGAAATACGCTGGAATGAAATCTATTGAAGCAAGAAAAGCAATAATAGAAGACCTTAAAGAGCACGGATATATGTTTAAGCAAGATCCTATCACCCATGCAGTTAAAGTTCACGAACGTTGTGATGAGCCAATTGAATTCCTAAGCAAAAAACAATGGTTTATTCAAACTTCAACACCAGAACTTAAACAAAAATGGATTGATCTTGGAAATGAACTTGTTTGGCACCCTGAAACTATGAAAGCAAGATATATGGCTTGGGTAAGCAATCTAAATCAAGACTGGTCAATTTCAAGACAAAGATATTTTGGAGTTCCATTCCCAGTTTGGTATTGTAATAATTGTGGAAAAGTTAAACTTGCCGAAATAAATCAACTTCCTGTTAACCCATTAACAACAAGCCCAACAACTTCTTGTGAGTGTGGTTCAAATGACTTTACTCCAGAGCAAGACGTTATGGATACTTGGGCAACAAGTTCTGTAACACCTCAAATCAACACTAATTGGGCAGAAGATGAAGAATTTAGCAAAAAGAATATGCCAATGAGTATGCGCTTCTGCGGTCGTGACATCATCACAACTTGGGATTTAAGAACTATCATCAAATCTTATTATCATCAAGGTTGCTTGCCTTGGAAAGAATTATTGGTTAATGGTTGGGTTATGGCTGACAAAGGTGTTAAACTTAGCAAATCAAAATCTAACACAAAAATCAGCTTAACAGACGCTCTTAGAGATTATGGCGCAGACGTCATTCGTTATTGGTGCGCAAACGGAGCTTATGGCAGAGATGTCTTCTTTAGCGACACAGGCCTTAAAGATGGTTATAAATTATTAAACAAAGTTTGGAACGCTTCAAAATTTGTTTTATCATTCCTATATGATTACACTCCTGTTGAGCCAAAAAATATTTTACCGATGGATAAACATATTATGCATAAATTCAATGAATGTTTTGAAAAAACCTATAACTTCTATGAAAAAGTTGAAATGGGTTATGCAAAAGATGAAATTGAAAAATTCTTCTGGTATTTCTGCGATAACTATATTGAAATCGCAAAGAACAGATTATATAAACCAGAAATATACGGCGAAGAAGCAAAACAATCCGCTCAATGGGCTTGCTATAATGTTCTTCTCCACGCATTGCAATTATTATCAATAACAATGCCTCATATCACTGAAGAAATTTACCAAGAATATTTCAAACAATTTGAAAAAACTGAAAGTATTCACATTTGCGAATTGAAGAAAATCAAACTTGAAAACGACGATAAAATTTTAGCTTTAGGCGATATTATTGTTGATATTGTTGGAAGAGTTCGTCAATTCAAAAGCTTAAACCAATTAAGTATGAAAACTGAAATTGAAAACATTGAAGTTGTTTGCAACAATATTGAATTTATAAAATCTTGTGAATATGATATCAAAGCAGTAACAAGTGTTAGAGAAATCAAATATTCAGTTGGTGAATTTGATGTTAAAATTGGAAATATAATTCCACAAGAAAAATAATATAAATAAAATCAAAACAAAAAAAATGTGCATTTATTTGCACATTTTTTTAATAAAAAGAGGAAAAATATTAATTTTTATTGATTTTTTAATAATTTTTTTGTTTTTTTGATATTTTTTTATTTTAATTAATAAAATTTAAATATCAAGTAAAATCCTATCCTACATTTGATTTACCGGTTCTCCAATAAACTGTTTAGATTTGTCTTGAACCACAACACACTCTGTTGTAAGCAATGTTGAAGCAACACTAACAGCAGTTTCCAGTGCGGTTCGTGTAACTTTAAGAGGGTCTATAATCCCCCTTTCAAACATATCACAAAATTCATCATTTAATGCATCGTATCCGAAATTAGGATTTTCATTATTCAACACATTTTGAACTATCACACCATCATCAACTCCAGCGTTTTTTGCTATTTGCCTAATTGGCGATTCTAAACTTTTTGAGAGTATCATTGCACCAAGTTTTTCATCTCCAACAAGATAATTTGATATGTAGTCATCAAGGCCTTTTCTAGCTTTCAAAAGAGCAACTCCTCCACCAACAATTATCCCTTCTTCGATTGCAGCATAAGTGGCATTTAGAGCATCTTCAATTCTCAATTTCTTTTCTCTCATTTCCAGTTCACTAACTGCTCCAACTTTAATAATTGCAACCCCTCCATTTAAATTAGAAATTCTCTGTTGCATTGTTGATTTATCAAAATCTGTTTGAACAAATTTAAGTTTTTCTTTTAATTCAAAAACCCTTTCTTGAACTTTACATTTATCACCCATAGAACCAATAATGGTTGTTTGATCTTTATCGCATTTAACCTTTTCTGCTCTACCTAAATCTTCGAGAGTCACATCTTTAAAGTTATTATAAATATCGCCGCTAATAAATCTCCCACCAACAGCTAGAGAAATATCATCTAAAACCTTTTTTCTTCTGTCTCCAAAATACGGAGTTTTGATTGCCACACAATTAAAGATTTTTCTCATATTGTTTATAACCAAAGTTGTTAATGCATCGCCTTCAATATCTTCAGCAATAATAAATAAACATCCACCAACATTATTGACTTTTTCAATGATTGGCAACAGCTCATTTATAGATGAAATCTTCCTATCTGTAACTAATATATAGGGGTTGTTTAACTCAGCAATCACCTTGGTTTGATCTTGACACATATAAGGACTTATATAGCCTCTATTTATTCTCAAACCCTCAACAATTTTTAAGGTGGTTAAGATGTTATTTCCATCTTCAATTGTTATAACCCCATCTAAGCCAACTTTCTCAAATGCTTTAGCTATAATCTCACCCGTTTCTTTGCTTCCAGATGAGATTGTTGCAACCTGACAAATTGAACTATTATCTTTAACATTTTTGCTTATGTTTTGTATGTAGTCTACAACCTTATTAACAGCCTTTTTCATTCCACTTCTTAACAAAATTGGATTAGCTCCTGTTGTGAAACATTTTAATCCTTCACTAAAAATTTTCTCAGCCAAAACTGTTGCTGTTGTTGTTCCGTCTCCTGCAACATCATTGGTCTTTGTACAAGCCCCTCTAAGGATTTGAACACCCGTATCTTCAACCTCATCTGGTATAACAATTTCCTTAGCAATTGTCACCCCATCGTTAGTAACAATTGGAACATCTCTAATGTGGTCAACAATAACATTTCTACCCTTTGGACCAAGAGTAATTTTTACGGCATTTGCAAGAGTTTCAACTCCTCGCAAAAGTTTTC
>JBGVFL010000021.1:0-17254 GCA_045120995.1 Candidatus Onthoplasma sp.
TTGGAGCTCCATCACTTGGTTTTAAAACGTTGTTTGAAGCAAGAAGTAACATTCTGGCTTCTGTTCTAGCTTCCACAGAAAGTGGAACGTGCATACTCATTTGGTCACCGTCGAAGTCTGCGTTAAAGCCTGAACAAGCCAAAGGTGGTAATCTAATAGCTTTACCTTCAACCAAGATTGGTTCAAACGCTTGAACAGACAACTTGTGAAGTGTTGGAGCACGGTTCAAAAGAACTGGGTGACCTTCAACAACTTCTTGTAAGATGTCGTATACAATTGGTCTTTCTTGATCAATCATTCTTGTTGCTTTCTTTAAGTTGTTTGTTGCATTTAATTCCAACAATCTCTTAATAATGAAAGGACGGAACAATTCAAGAGCCATCATTTTTGGCAAACCACATTGATAAATCTTAAGTTCAGGACCTACTACGATAACTGAACGACCAGAATAGTCAACACGTTTACCTAATAAGTTTTGACGGAAACGTCCGTGTTTACCCTTCAATGATGCTGTAAGTGATTTTAAATCACGTTGACGGCTTCCTTGAACAGCTCTACCACGTTTACCGTTATCAAACAATGCGTCAACAGCTTCTTGAAGCATACGTTTTTCGTTACGAACGATAATTTCTGGAGCACCAAGTTCAATCAATTTTTTCAAACGATTGTTTCTGTTGATAACTCTACGATATAAATCATTTAAGTCTGATGCAGCAAACTTACCACCATCAATTTGAACCAAAGGACGCAAATCTGGTGGAATAACTGGAACAGCATCAAGAATCATCCAAGCTGGTTTATTTCCAGACTTAATGAAAGCTTCGATAACTTCCAATTTTTTAGTTGCTTTAAGTTTCTTTTGACCCTTAGAATTGTGCATAACTTGAGTTAATTCTTCGCGTTCTTTTTCAAGGTCAATATCATTTAATAATTCTTTAACAGCTTCTGCACCCATGCCAGCTCTGAAACCGTTAGGACCATATTTTTCAATTGCTTCACGATATTCTCTATCACGGATTACTTGTTTATAAGTAAATTCAGTGTTCTTAGGATCAAGAACAACATAACTTACATAGTATAAAACTTCGTCCAAAAGCTTTGGTGACATATCAAGAGCAATACCAATTCTACTTGGCACACCTTTGAAGAACCAAATATGGCTTACTGGGCAAGCAAGTTCAATGTGACCCATTCTTTCACGACGAACTTTACTACGTGTTACTTCAACGCCACATTTATCACAAACTACGCCTTTGTATCTAACTCTTTTGTATTTACCGCAGTGACATTCCCAGTCTTTTTTAGGTCCAAAAATTCTTTCACAGAAAAGACCATCTTTTTCTGGTTTTTGTGTACGATAATTGATTGTTTCAGGTTTTGTTACTTCACCACGAGACCAAGATCTAATCATCTCTGGTGAAGCAATACCTACACGGATTGAATCAAAATTGTTTAATTCAAACATTCTTTTTTCTCCTATTTTTTAATGGCTGTCGCCTATTTTTATATTTAAATTTTGGCTATCGCCACTATATTAGTCGTCTAAATCGTCAAACAACTCAGACTCATCAAATGCTGTTGCATTAACATCATTTTCAAACTCTCTAGCGATGTCTTCAAATTCAAGAGTAACATCTTCAAGAGCTTGTTTATTAACAGGTTCAACTGCTGCAATTTCTTCGCCTTCTTCACTAACTTCATTAATAGTAAGTTCGTGGTTGTCAGCTGTTAAAATCTTAACATCTAAGCATAAACCTTGCATTTCTTTAACCAAAACTTTGAACGATTCAGGCATTCCTGGTTCTGGAATTGGTTCACCCTTAACGATTGCTTCGTAAGTTTTAATACGTCCTTCAACGTCATCTGACTTAATTGTTAACATTTCTTGTAACAATCTTGAAGCACCATAAGCTTCCAATGCCCAAACTTCCATTTCACCGAATCTTTGACCACCGAGTTGACTACGTCCTCCAAGTGGTTGTTGAGTGATAAGAGCATATGTTCCAATTCCACGAGCGTGGATTTTATCTTCAACCATGTGGTCAAGCTTTAACATATACATCACACCAACTGAAGTTTTGTTTTCAAATGGAAGACCTGTTCTTCCATCATATAATTGCATCTTTCCATCTTCTGGAAGATTGTTTTGACGCAACAATTCTTGAATTTCTTCTCTTGTTGCACCATCGAAACCTGGTGAAGCCACTTTCCAATCCAAGTGTTTAGCAGCCCAACCTAAGTGAATTTCCATTAATTGTGACAAGTTCATACGTGAAGGAACACCAAGTGGGTTCAAACAAATATCAACTGTTTCACCATTTGCCATAAATGGCATATCTGCTTCTGGAAGAACAACTGAAACAACACCTTTGTTACCATAACGACCAGCAAGTTTATCTCCAACTTGAAGCACACGTTTTTGAGCAATTAAAACTTTAACCATCATATTAACGCCAGCATCAAGTTCATCTTTGTTCTTTCTAGATAAGATTTCTATTCCAACAACAACACCTTCTTCACCATGTTTAACTTTCAAAGATGTGTTTTTAACTTCTTTTGTTTTTTCACCGAAGATAGCTTTTAATAATCTTTCTTCTGGTGTTAAATCTGTTTCACCTTTTGGTGTAACTTTACCAACAAGGATATCTCCAACTTTAACTTCAGTACCAATTCTAACAATTCCTGTTTCATCAAGGTTTTTCAAAGCTTCTTCACCAACACCTGGAATATCACGAGTGATTTCTTCGTCTCCAAGTTTTGTTGTTCTAGCTTCTGTTTTAACTTGTTGAAGTGCAATTGAAGTGTAAGCATCTTCATTAACTATTCTTTGGTTAATTAAGATAGCGTCTTCATAGTTGAAACCTTCCCAGTTGATGAAGGCAACTGTCATATTCTTACCAAGAGCAACTTCACCCTTATCTGGTGAAGGTCCATCAGCAAGAACATCTCCAGCTTTAACCTTTTCACCTTTCTTAACGATTGGCTTTTGGTTGAAGCATGCTTTTTCATTTGTTCTTTCGAACTTTCTTAAGTTGTGGTTAACAACGCTTCCATCTGCATATTCCATAGTAATATAGTCTGCAGAAACATATTTACAAACACCATCTTGTTCAGCAAGCACCATAGCACCAGAGTCAACAGCGATTTTGTGTTCAACACCTGTTCCAACAATTGGGCTATCAGCTTTTAAAACTGGAACTGCTTGACATTGCATGTTTGATCCCATTAGCGCACGGTTACCTGGGCTGTGGTTAACAAACGGAATTAAGCTTGCGCCAATTGAAAGTTCTTGACGAGGGCTAATTTCAACATAATCAATTTGACTTGAATCAACACGTTCAGCAAGACCATTGTGACGACACTCAACAAGACCAGCTTTAATTGTTTTATCTTCATTAAGTTCAATAGTTGCTTGTCCTATATAGTGACCACGTTCTTCATCAGCCATTAAGAATTCTAATTCTTCTGTAACTCTACCCTTGCTATCTAATTTTCTATATGGAGTTTCAATAAATCCATATCTATTAACTCTAGCATATTGCGCAAGTGATGTCATCAAACCGATTGGTTGACCTTCTGGAGTTTCAACCAAACAGATACGTCCATAGTGTGATGGGTTAATATCACGAACTTCAACAGTTGCACGTTCTTTCTTAACACCACCTGGACCGAATGAACTTAAACGACGTTTATGTCTTAAGCTTGCAGCTGGGTTGATTTGGTCCATTAATGCTGACAATTGGCTTGTTGCCATAAATTCTTTAAATGCTTTATTTATGTGACGAGCATTAACAATTTGGCTTGGAGTGATATCTGTTAAGTCACGTGATTGTAAGCTTTCTCTAACTTGAGTTTGAAGTTTTGTCATACCTCTACGGAATTCATCTCTTAACAATTCTCCACAAGTTGCAACTCTTCTCATTGACAAGTTATCAATTTCATCAGTTTCGCCAATTCCATCAATTAAATTTAAGTGGTAGCTTACTGTTGCAATGATATCGTCTAAAGTGATTTGTCTATCTTCAAGTTTTCTAACGTTTTCTTTAATTGCAGCCTTGATTGCTTCTTCATCACCCTTGTTTGCTTTTAAAATTTCATCAAGAAGAGGAAGATAAACAAGTTCTGTTATTCCAAATTCTTCTGGGTTTAATTTTGCATAAGCTTTAAGATCAACACGATTGTTACCAACAACTCTAACAGTTTTATCTTCAACAATAATGTCAACAGAGTTAATACCGGCGTTTTGAATTGCCCAAGCTGTTTGTTTATCAATAAATTCACCAGCAGAAACATAAACTTTCTTTCCAACCTTAACATCGCTTGCAGCAATTTGATCTGTAATACGATTTGCAAGTGATAATTTTTTGTTAAGTTTGAAACGACCAACTTTTTCAAGATTATAATGTTGAGGATTGAAGAAACGGTCATTAATATAGCTTAATGTGTTTTCAGGGTTTGGAATTTCACCCGGACGAGTTCTTCTACCAAATTCAATTAAAGCATCTTCTTGTGTTAATTGAGGTTCTTTTTCCAATGTGTTAACAATAAATGGGTGGTTACCATAAATTTGTAACAATTCTTCATTAGTGTAACCAAAACACTTCAAAAGAACACCTAAACTCATTTTAAATTTTCTTTCAACAATAGCTCTTAGAGTGTCTCCTTGAACTTGTTCAGTTTGAATCCACATTCCGTAACTTGGTTGAATTGCGCCATTATAGTCCATACGACCATATTTGTTGATTTCTCCGCCAAAGATTGCTCCTGGAGATTTAATCAATTGGTTAAGAACAACTCTTTCTACACCATTTGTGATGAATCCACCATCTTTAGACATAAATGGAATGTCGCCCAAGAAAACTTCTTGGTCCATAATTTGACCTGTTTCCTTAACTAGCAAACGAACATTAACCTTAAGTGGAACTGTGTAACTTGTTTGTTTTACCTTACATTCAGACCAAGAATATTTAGGTGTTTTGTCTATTGAATAACCCAAAAAAGACAACTCAGCTTTATTTGAGTAGTCTATAATTGGATTAAATTCATTCAAAATCTCCCCAATATCTTCTTCTAAGAATTTTTTGTAAGAATCTTTTTGAATGCTTAACAAATCTGGCATTGCAAAAGGAACTTCTGTTTTGGCAAAGCTATATCTTTCTGCCTTGCCTCTTTTCAATTTTTTGATGTTGAGTGTGTTTGAAACCATTCTTACTCCTTATTAAGTTGTACCACATCGCCAAGTTATACTTATAGTATAAAGTTTTAATTTTTACTTAGCGATAGTTTTTCATACTGAGCAATTTTAACACAATAAACTAGTTATGTCAATAGATTTTAATCAATATTTTTAACAATTTTGTCCAACTTTTAATATATTAAACTATTAAATTTTATTCTTTTGAAATAAAAAATCAGCAGTTTTCTGCTGATTCTTTAAAAATTAAAGTGGTGAAATTGGTGGACGTCCTATTACAATATCAACACAGTCAATACTAATAGCCGTCGCAGGGAAGTTCTTTAAATATGTATTATTATAGTTCTCATAAACAGACCTCTCAACACTAATAGTTGTTGCTTGAGCTATCAAATTCCCACAAGATCTCCTTGATGTCAATGATTTAAATATTTCAGCACTAGCAACATATACAGACTCAAGTGAAGAACAACCTGTAAAAGCACCTGCACCAATTGTTTGAACATTACTACCAATATGCACATTCCCCAATGATGAACAATTATAAAATGCTTCTTTACCGATTGTCTGTAAATAATACCCCCATGTAATATTTTTTAATAAAGTACAACCACTAAATGCCGAATCTCCTATTTCTGTAAGACCACTTATATCTATAGTTGTTAAAGATGTGCAACCATTAAACATATTGTTAGAAATAGTTGTTAGGGTTGACGGCAATGTTACACCAGTTAATGATGAACACCCCCTGAATAACTGCGTCCCTAAAGAACTAATTATTGTGCTTGTTGTTGAAGTAAATTCAGCTGTTGCAAGTTTTGCGCAATATGCAAACGCTAAAGATCCAACGCTTTGAATTCCTGCCGGAATAATTATTTCGGTCAATCCAGAATTAGCAAATGCACTCATCCCAATTGTTGTTATAGTATCTGGAAGATTTATGCCTGAAAGCGATGAACAACTATAGAAAGCTTCATTGCCGATTGATGTCGTTGATGAATCAAAAATCACATTAGATAAATTAGAACAATTTTTAAACATTCCTTGCGGAATTTGTGTTAATCTTTTAGGCAAACTAACACTTTCTAAACTACTACAACCTTTAAAGATCTCAATACCATATGATCCTTCACTTCCTTTAAAAATGGTTGGGAAAGTTACCGATTCCAACGAAGCGCAACCTTCAAATGCACTATCACCTATGGTTGTGCAATTTATTGGAATTTCAATGCTTGTTAAATTAGAACAAGATTTAAACGCATTATCACCAATAGTTTCTAAAGAATTAGGAAGTTTAACCCCCGTCATACTACAGTTCTCAAATGCATTATTTGAAATAGATACAACTACTCCATTTTGGATTTTATTTGGAATTTCAATATCTGTTTCACCCAAAGAATTATCATAACCAGTAATCTCATAACATTCTTGACCATCATCATCTTGACCGAGTGAAAGATAACTAAATGCCGTTGAGAATGATTTATATTGAACGTCTATATCATTCTTAAAAATTAATATAAATGTCTTAGTAAGATAAGGTATTCCATTAACTGTAAATTCACTCATTTCATAGCCTTCAGGATTTGTGTAAGATATATCACATTTTTCTCCGCTATATACAACATCTCCATCAAATAATGACACATCGTTTCCATTTCGTACAACATTCACATTAATGTTCTCCGAATTAGTTGTTAACAACGATGTTTCTTTTTGAGTGTAAACATAATATCCGTCTTGTAGTGTTGAATTTCTGCTAAATCTATAACTAACTGAGTTGTATAAATCCGATTCATTCCCAACAAGTTTATTAATTCTAACAGTTGTGGCATAGTCGATTAAATTTCCATAATTAATATCGGAAATTAATTGAGCACACACTCGTTCGCTATCAATAACCACTTCTGTTAAATTTAAGCAACCCTTAAACGCTTCACCATAAATCATATTAACACTCGCCGGAATTTTTATACTATTAAGTCCAATACAATTTAGAAATGCATAACTTCTTATGTCTTTTGATTTTCCACCATCTTCAATAACAACATTACTTAAGTTCGAACAATTATGAAAAGCTGCGCTTCCAATTGATGAAATTGAATTTGGCAACGTAATACTAGATAAATATTCATTGTTTTTAAATGCCTCAGCTTCAATTGCATATACTTTCAAATTATAAACTTTGCTAGGAACAATAATATCCAAACTTCCAACTTCTAAGGAGTGATCAACATTATACTTTCCAACAAGATAACCATCTTTTAATAAGCTTAACTTAAATGTTAAACCATAGCTTTCAACTTCGAAATATTCAATATCTAGTTCGCCTTCAACTGTTAGGCTATAAGTTTCATTTTCATAAACCTCATTGCCATTAACGGTGAACTCACTCATAACATATCCTTCTGTTTCTGAATATGTTATTTCCAAACTCTCTTCTTGATAAATATAATCACTCGCAAACAATTGCACAGGATTATCTCCTCTAGAAAGAGATTTAACAATAATATTATCATATACAATATTTTGCAAAGTATATTTTGTTCTTTCAGTTTGTTTATAAACTGCTGTATATGTTACATCAGTAGTTGCGCTAGCTATATCATTATCCCAACCCATAAATTCATAAGTATGTGAATACGTGTTAGCTTTTACCGGATTTTCAATATCATAGCTAGGCATTAACCCGTGTGTAACTATCTTTTCTAACAACAAGTCACCATTATCATCAACCCAAGTTATAGTATATTTATTAATTTCAAGGCCCTCAATTGAAATATCCACATTTTCGCTAATCGATTCAATAGTATAATAACCATTTGCATCTGGAGTAAATTCATCTCCATTTTTACTAACAAAAAGGTTACCAGCAGATTGTGAATACCCATCTTGAATATCAATTTTAAAACTCAAAGTTTCACCATATTTGAGAGTACTTGGAATTGAATTATCATCTGTTATAATTTGATATCCAATTTTTTCAGTAGGGAATGTTACACTGTAAGTATTTATTACAACATCATCAATAATAAATTCAACATCATCAGTTATTAATCCTTGAACAACATACCAGCCTGTATCTTGATCGTAAACGACATCAACAAGACCATCTTTTTCAATTATTTCAATACCATAATTTCGATCATATCCATCATTAAAAACAAGTTTAAATTTAAAGTTTTCGGTTCCATGGTCAACTTTTCCCATTATATCACGTTCAATTGTGTAATATTTAGAAGAAGGGATAATAACCGAATATTTGTTTATTTCAACATTTTCAACACGAATAACAACATCTTCTTCAACCTTAAAATAAAACTCATCACCCTCTTGTTGAAGGTCGATTAATTGCCCACTCATCACAGAAACAACAGAAACTAAAACATTATCACTTTTATTGTACGCTTCATCAATTGAAACCTTAAATTTATATATTGAGCCATGAATTGTTTCACCTTGAATAACATCAATAGAATATCCTGTTGAATTTTGCGGATAAGCAACATAATATTCATTTATGCTAGGGTGTGAAACTTCAATTGAAATATTTTCTTTAATATTCAATATTTTGCAATAAATCGTATGCGAACCGTCTGAATTTTTAATAACACTCATTCCCGATTCATCTAACAGAGCATCACCCATCAAGCTTATTTCAGATAAGCCAATATCATATCCTGCAGCAATCACCACCTTAATATTAAGTGTTTCATTCCAGTATAATTTAGGTGTTTCAATTTCATTTTTGTTTTCATCAACCGCAAAAATTTGATATACAGATGTGGAAGCAAACGATGCTTCAAATACTTTACGTTCAATATTTTCAACCTTAATTTGCACATCAGATTTGATATCAATTATAGAATAAAACCCATCTTCATCAACAAAAATCTCTTCAGAATTTGCAAAAACTTTTAATCCAGAAGTTTTCCAAGCCTCATCAATACTTACTTTAAATTTAAAAGTTTCACCCCATTCCACTAAATTCTTATCATAGTCTACTCGATATGCTGTGTTGTAGTTTTCATCTGATGAAAAATCAACTATAAATGTTTTAACAACAATTTGCTTTTCATTGAAAGTTATTGCAACATTATTTGTAACTGATTCTATTTCATAAATATATACTCCATCACTATAAGAAACTGGATTTAATTCAATCTGTTCTGAAATTGAATAAAATAGTTTAACATCTGGCAATTCACCTTCTTTGATTTTATATTTTTCACCAAGTTTAAACTTAAACTCAAATTTATCTCCATGTTGAAAATTATTTAAGTCCAAATTAGAATCATATTCAATTACATATTTATCACTTTCTGATGTTGGCAAAGAAATTTCATATGAGTCAACTTTTATTTCTATATTTAGATCAACATCAATATGGTCATAGCTATAAACTATTTCATTTCCATAAATTCCAAAAATATTCATTGGTTGACCATTTGCTGTAACATTAATTTTATTTTTATCTAAGCTTTCTGTCCACTCTTCTTTAATTTTAAGAGTAAATGTAAAAGTTTCTCCCCAATGAATAGCTGCTAAATCTTCGTGGTTTGTGTGATAAATTTCATAATATTTATTATTTTCTGGCAACGTTACAGAATATGTCCACTTTTCATACTTCAAATAAACTTTAGAATCTTTTTTCAATTTTTCAGAATCTTTATATTCATTTTTATATTTTGAATCCTTAAAAATCCCCATTAATGTATGTCCATCAAAAACATTAAGTTTAGATTTCAATGTCCCAATTTTTGTTCCAGCTTTAACCTCAAGTTTGTATGCCACAAAATTATCCATATGTGATTCAATGGATATTTCCAACTCTCTATTATTGTAATAAATAACAGCAGGAACACCAACTATCACTCCTGCAGCCAATGAAGATAAAATTGAAGTAACTATTCTTTTTGTTGAAGTTTTTATTTTTACATTTTTTGTTTCAGTGCTTTCCACTTTGTCAACATTCTCTTCTACCAAAACCTCTTCATCTTCAACCAAATTCTCAGCTTCATTTAAACTATTAAGTTTAGCCTCTAATTCTTTCTTGCTTTTAACTCCCCTAGGGTTTATATTCCTAGACATCTTTTCCTCCACCTAAAAACGTTTTATTTATTAGTATAATAAAAAAATTAATAAATAACAAATATTTTTCAAATAAATATTACATTTTAGTAGCATTTTAAATAAAAAGCCCTGCTAAAAGCAGGACTTCTTATTAAACCACTATACTTAAAATATTGTTTTATTAATTATTTATTAGCAGCAGCCGTCTTTTCTGTCGTGTCCACAACCGCAACCACAAAGTAAAAGCAAGATTATAATCAATAAGCAAGGGTCGATTTTACAACCACAATTACATAAAATTAAGATTAAAATTATAATCCAAGTGCAGTCACCACAACCTGTATTCATTGTGCAACCGCAGTCGTTTCCTCCGAAGAATTTATTGAACATAGTTCCTCCTAAAGTAAAATATGTATTACAAAAGTTTTTTCTTTGGCGCCTCAAATCTCTTTTGTATACTACATACTACGCTCAAAATAAAAAAAGGTTACGGGTTTTTTAATTTTCCGTAAACTTTTTTAAAATTTATTATTAAAACTTACAAGCATTACTTAATTTAATAATATCATATCTAATATTTAAAAGTCTATCAACAATAAAATCATCATATTGTAATGCAATTTCTTGTTTTTCTCCGCGATATTCACCTTTGATAATTTCTTCTCTCTTAACAGCATTCATATATCTAGTTGCATTTTCATCGTCAAGATATCTAAACACTCTTAAATTCTTTTTACAACACAAAGTTAAGAAGAAGAATTTATCCATTTCTTTTTCAGCGAGTATTCCAATTTCATTCTTATATCTATCAATAACAATATCGTCTATATACCTAATAACTTCAGGATAATCTTTTATCATTCTCAAAATAAAATCAGCATCTGTTCTAAGCCATTCGCTTGCATATTCAAATTCTTCTGCCCCATTACCCTGTATGCAGGCTTCAACAAACTTTTCATTAAAAGTGTCTCTAACCGCACAATCTTTTAAACTAATTTTGCCATTTCTAGCCTTGTTTAATCTAATTTGTTCTAAAAGTCCCATAAGAACCTCCAATTAATGGAATAATAAATCTAAAACAGCGTTTTGTCAATAGAAATTTTATAAAAATCTCATTTAAAATAACAAATTTGTTGCAAATAAATCATAAAATATATATAATGCTTTTATGAGAATAATGGAAAAATTAATAAAATATAATCAACAACATTTACTAAATTTTCAAAGCGAATTAAACGAAAGTGAAAAACAAGAGCTTATTAACCAAATTGAAACTTTAGATTTTTCATATTTAAACGAACTCAAAAAAAATCAATCCCAAACTGAAGAATCTGTTATCACACCAATTGATGCATTAACAATTCCAGAGATAACAGCAAGAAAAGATGAATTTATGCGAGTAGGTGTAAAAGCTCTTCAAAATTATGAGGTTGGCGCTCTTATTCTTGCCGGAGGAATGGGAACAAGATTGGGTTCAGATAATCCAAAGGGAGTATACAACATTGGGAAAACTAAAGATGTTTACATTTTTCAACGACTTATTGAAAATATTTTAGATGTTGTTCGTATTACTGGCACATATGTTCCTTTGTTCATAATGACAAGTGATAAGAATGATGAAGTAACAAGAAAATTCTTAGAAGAAAAGAATTATTTCGGCTATGATAAGAATTTTATTCGTTTCTTCGTTCAGGATATGGCACCTTGTTGTGATTTAAATGGTAAAGTTTTATTGGAAAGCAAAAACAAGGTAGCAACTTCTCCTAATGGAAATGGCGGTTGGTTTACTTCTATGCTTAACAACAAAGAATCAAGGGAAATGCTAGAAGATTTAAATATAAAATGGATAAATGTTTTCAATGTTGATAACGTTCTTCAAAGAATTGCAGATCCCGTGTTTGTTGGCGCAACAATAGCTGGCAATTATGAAATTGGAGCAAAAGTTGTGAGAAAAGCAGATCCTTACGAAAAGGTTGGTGTTATTTGTAACAAAAATGGTCACCCTTCAGTTGTTGAATATATAGATCTACCTGAACATATGGCGCTTGAAACAAACGAAAAAGACGAAAGAGTTTATGACTTCGGCGTGTTTATGAATTACCTATTCAATGTTGATATGCTACATAGAATAAAAAATGAACAACTTCCAATCCATGTTGTAACTAAAAAAGTTGAACATATTGATGATAATGGAAATCTAATTAAACCAGAACAACCTAATGCACATAAGTTTGAAATGCTTTGCGTTGATATGGTTGAATTATCTAAATCTTGTTTGGTTTTCGAATGCGTAAGAGAAAAAGAATTCGCT
Organism: Candidatus Onthoplasma sp.; assembly: GCA_045120995.1. Classification (GTDB taxonomy): domain Bacteria; phylum Bacillota; class Clostridia; order Christensenellales; family UBA1242; genus Onthoplasma. The sequence continues at coordinate 12,579 of JBGVFL010000021.1, forward strand.
CCAATCAAAAACAAAACAGGAGTAGATTCAGTTGAAAGCGCACAAAAACTTCTTGAATTAAATGGTTATGAATTATAAAACTTATTCGACGCAAATTAAAAACGGCCACAAATTGTGGCCGTTTTTTTACTTGAATTCCGTTAAACCCGCCAAATAATCTAAGCTAACATTAAAAAACTTTGCAAGAAGAATTACAGCATCTAAGTTTGGAACTCTTTCCGCATTTTCCCATCTAGCAATTGCAGGTTGTGTTATTTTGCATTTTAATTCGATAGAAAGTTCTTGTTGAGATAACCCTCTTTCCTTTCTCAATTCTTTTAATCTCTTACCAAAATTACTCATATTTATATGATATGACAAAAGTCATAATAATTGTATTAAAATGCCAAATGGCATAATTTTTTATTGACTAATATTTTATTGTGTGATATTATCATTATGACAAATGGCATATTTGCAACTTGGCTAAGGAGAAATTAAAATGAAAAACAAATTAAGAATGAACACTCAATACATAAATTTTTATTTACAAAAACATCAAATAACCAAAGAAGAATTTGCAAGAAGATGTGAGATTAGCAAGTGTAATTTAAACAGCGTTTATAACCAAAAAAATATTGATATTATCACAATGGTTAAAATTGTTGAAGTTTTAAAAATCACAACCGACACATTTTTGTTTAAAGAAAGAATTTATCCAAAAAACACAACCACCAAACCAAACTAAAAAACGACTACATTTTGTAGTCGTTTTTTTACTTAAATTGATTGAATATTGTTAATGTTCGTTTCAAAATTTTCCTTATAAAATTCACGTGCATTCAATTTTTCCAAATCTTCCAACGACAAAGTTTGTTTATTTAATTTTTTCATAATAAACAAACATAAATCAAAACATTTATACTTGTCTTTTGCCTTCTTTTCAAGCGCTTCTTTTCTTGTTATTATATCATTTTGTTCACAATAAAATAGCATTTCTCTAATCAAGTCAGACCTTACGTCTATAAATTCATCATAACTTTCAATTTTAAAATCTTTATCCATTCTCCACTCCTATTTTATTTTTTACTTATAACATTATCTATAAATTGGAAATTGCTCAATTTTATTTCTTATCATTTGTTTAAGTTGAACAATGTTTTGTCCTTTTTTTGCTGAAATGTAACAAGTGTCGTAGGGATAACTAACAAGTTCTTTAACATCTTCATCTGTTATTTTATCAACTTTATTATAAACTAAAATAACACGATTTGGATCAACGCCCAATCTATCAAATTCACGTTCAACAACTTCAATTTGTTCGTATTTATGTTTATCATTTGCATCAACAACCAACAACAACACATTTGCATCTAATGTCTCTTCCAATGTAGCACTGAAAGCATACATTAGTTCGTGTGGAAGATTAGAAACGAAACCAACAGTGTCAACCACAACATATTCAACACCATTATCCCACACTTTTTTAGTTAAAACATCAAGGGTTGCAAACAATCTATCGTCAGCATAGGTTTCAGCCTTTGCAATCGTGTTCATAAGGGTTGATTTTCCCGCATTTGTGTAACCTACAAGTGCAACTGAATTCATTCTACTTAGCCTTTGTTTCCTTGTTGTTTGTCTATGACGCTGAATATCTTTAATTTCTTTTTCAAGCCTGTTTATATCTTCTTGAATTTTTCTTCTATCTAATTCAAGTTTCGTCTCTCCTGGACCCTTTGTTCCAACTCCACGTGCAGACTTTTCATTATTCATATTAAGAGTTGCAAGTCTTGGCAAAGTGTATTTAAGTTGAGCTAATTCAACCTGAAGTTTACCCTCACCACTCTTTGCTCTCCCAGCAAAAATATCAAGAATCAACATTGTTCTATCAATTGTTTTAACACCAACAATTTCTCCAAGGTTTCTTAGTTGAGAGCCAGTTAACGGACAATCGAAAATTACAACTTCAGCCCCTAGTTCCGCCACCTCATCGCGAATTTGCTCAACCTTACCAATTCCCATATAAGTTCGTGCATTAATTTCTTTTGGTTGAAACACATTGATTTTAACGATTTCTAGCAATGCAGATTCTGCAAGTTGCTCTAATTCCTTTGCACGATATTCACTATCTTCCATCGTAACATATGGACACACCAAATACGCTTTTTCTAATTTTATTTCTTCTTTAAAATTTTTCATACTATCTCCTTTATGTTTAATTTAGGCATAAAGGAAATTGTTCGCAACATGAACATTGTAAACACATTCCCCCAACAAAAAGCAAGTTCAAACCGCCTATTATTTTGAACAATGCTTACAATCTTTATCCATATTGCTCACCTCCATTAATTTTTATATTATCAAAGTTTAATTTTATTGTCAATATTTTAAAAAAGAAAAAGCGGTCTATTCCAACCGCTTTAATTTATTTTTAGCAAGATAAATTTTTCCTTACAGCCTCATCATATTTATAAGCCATTTCTGAAGCTTGACTTTTGCAATATGATGCTTTTGAACTAGCACTATTTGCCTCATAATCACCAGCACTTCTGGCAATATCATATGCTTTTTCATAAGCAAACATCGCATCGAAATACCTTGATTTTGCTGTTAAAAAGTCTCCTTGTCTTTCACAACTTTCCGCGCTTCTTTCCCAAGAAGCCCCCTCTCTCATGTATGAATCAAAATCATACTTTTGATCTCTATCCATCATAATAAAAACCCTCCTTATGATATGGATTGTTTTAACACATATCTCCAATTTTGTCAATATCGCATATATGATTTTGTTTCAATAAACTTGCTAAAACATAAAATATTTGTTAATATGCACATATGCGAATTTGTAATTTGGCAAGCGGAAGCAGTGGCAACTGCACATATATTGAAACAGATTCTACAAAAATTCTTATTGATTGTGGAAAACCTTTTTCATATATTTTCAACGCTCTAAACGAACTTAAAGTTGATCCCCAAACCATTGATGCAATTCTTATAACCCACGAACATAGCGACCACATTAAAGGAATTCAACAATTTGCAAGAACTTATAATACAAAAATTTATGCGCATATGTACTTAAGTGAGATTGTTAAAAATCAAATTCACATTCCAAACGAACTTTTCAACTTCTTTGATAGTGATTTTGATATTGGTGAACTCCATATCACTCCTTTCCATCTTCCTCACGATAGCAAATATTGTGTTGGATATAAAGTTCAAGAAGAAGATGCTGTTATGAGCATATGCACAGACTTAGGTTCTTTCAAAGATGAAACTTTTGAAATTATTAAATCAAGTGCATTAGTGTTTTTAGAGGCCAATTATGATCCTCAAATGCTTATGAGCTATCCGGGATATCCCCCATTTTTGAAAAAAAGAATAAATGGACCAAATGGTCACTTATCTAATTTAGAATCTGCAAAAGCTATAGAAAAATTAGTTAGAACAGGAACAAGGCTAGTTGTTCTCTCCCACATCAGCGAACACTCAAACACAACCAACCTTGCAGTTTCAACAATAGCAAACTATTTAGAAAGTAAAAATATAATTCCAAATGTAAACGTACGCCTAGATATCGCTCATCACGAACAAAGAGGAACCATTTTTAGACTTACTCCAACTAGTAAAAAGTAAAAATATTTTTATAAAATGGGCGATGTCTTTCAGGGCTCCCACCGAAACTTGCTTTCGGAAGGGAAAAAGGAGCAAACGAATTAAGGTCTACATTTGTGAGTTTCCACACAAATTGACCAAAATGAGATTTGCGACGCCGCTCACCACGAACAAAGAGGCACAATTTTTAGACTTACTCCTACTAGTAAAAAACAAGGCTAATTGCCTTGTTTTTCTAATTTATATTCTTGCAAAACTGCTTTTAATCCTCTATTAACATCAACAGCACTAATCACACCCATTTTAGTTGTTGCAAATCCGTTAACTAGATATTCATCTTTATAAACTTCACTTTCATATTTATAAATATCCCAGCGATCAGTTGAATTGTCACTAACCATTTGAATATTTAAATCTTCATAATCTGCAAAAGCCTTAACACCAATATACTCAACTTGATTTGGAATTATAACATTTTCAAGACTAAATGTTTCAAAAGAATGATTTCCAAGTGTAATTAACTGAGAACAAGCGCTCAAATCTGCTGTTTTTAGTTTATAACAATCAACAAATGCATTATCTGCAATAACAGCAACTTTATCAAAGTTTGTTATTGATGATAAGCTTTCAATATCATCTCCAGCTTTAATGAACATATATTTTGTTGAATTGTCTTTGCATTGAATTGCTTTTGATAAGTTATCTCTTAAATAAACAGTTCTATAGAAAGCGTTATTACCAATATATTCAACACTCTCTGGGAACTCAAAAGTAAACAACACCTCACAAACAAAGAACGCTCTAGCAGCAATTCTTTTTAAATTACTACCACTTTCAAAAGAAACTTTTTCAACCAAAGACCTTGCAAATGCTTGGTGTTCAATTTTTGTTACAGATTTAGGAATGGTTATATATTTAAGTTTAGAACCTTCAAAACAACTTGATGAAATTTCTTGTATTTTAATTCCTTCTTCAAATATAACTGTTTTAAAACGACAATCTTCAAAAGCATTCTTTTCTATTATCTCAACACTTTTTGGCAGTGTTATTTCAACGTAAGAATGAGACCACATTGCATTTCC